>JAFLJU010000112.1 GCA_022712835.1 Desulfobacteraceae bacterium | reverse complement strand
TTTGTACAGATTCTTAATGCAGTGGAGCGTTAAGAAAGACGTGCTGTTTGAGGACCCACTGGACCGCAGTTCACGGCTTTTAGCGGAACGAAATTTAGAAGCTGTCAAAATTGTTCCGTCATTGCGCTGCAACCCACCCCGACCGGTACCGGCCAAGAAATAATCCCCCAACCATTTGCATCTGGTTTTGTTTTTCAAAATCATATTGTCAATCCACGATTCAATTCACTGTGTGCACTTTAGTTTCCACGCCCCGGTTCACATAAAACCGTCCTTGTTTAAAGCAAGCGCCTTGTCTATTGAAACCAGTTCTGGTATTCTTTTTATATCAAGCTTTTTCCAAGCGACTGACCTTCTGACCTCCTTTTCCTCTTCCTCTTCCTCCGGAAATCAGCTCATCTCGTCAGATTTACAGTTGGCTCTTATTGCCTTTGAGATCTTATTAGCTTGACTTTTCAACCTGATTTCGCTAATTTTTTTAAATTAGGAAAATAAATAAATATGATTAATTATTATAATGCAAAGTGAAAAATCACGGAACAATAAACCACAAAAATAATTTTATACCTTATTATATATAAAATCATAGGGAGAAACCCATATGACACAAACAAATTCTTTTCTCAAAGGCAAACACATACTGGCCGTGGATGATGAATGGGACGTAATTGAAACCATTGAGGAAATCCTTGACCCGGCTAATGTGGATGTGGCCCAGGACTATGAAACCGCATCGGAAATGATCCTTCAGACCCGTTATGACCTGGCCATTCTGGATATCATGGGGGTGAACGGGATTAAACTTCTGGAAGAATGTGTATACCGAGATATACCGGCGGTGATGCTCACGGCAAATTCCCTCAGCCCCGATTCCCTGATGGAATCCATTAAAAAAGGCGCCATCTCCTATCTTGCCAAGGAACATTTAAGTGACCTTGACACCTTGATCAATGATCTTTTGGGCGCCCAGGATCAAGGGCAACCCACATGGAAACTATTGTTTGAAAAGTTAGGAAACCACTTTAACCTGCGTTTTGGCAAAAACTGGAAGGAAAGCGACCCGGCCTTTTGGGATGAGTTTGAAAAAAACTGGGGGATCTCCAAGGGCATCCAGGAAAGGCTTCTCCACAACCAGAACATTGTGGACAAGGGTATTTAATTATAGTGATATAACCAATTTATTTTATAATGAATATCGGCATTTTTTTTTGAGCATTTATATATGGTAGACCCTATATTATCAATAATTTAGGGTTCATTCAATGATCCTTGCAAATGACCACAATCAGCTTCCACTTTTCGATCCCTGGGAATTTCTGAGTCCCAGGCCTAGGAAAATGTTTGATCAGTTCTGGACAGAAGCAGTACCTTCACACAAGTATCCATACGTTTATAGTCAACCGGAAACAGGGCTATGCAGTACATTTTGCCAAAATCAGCGAAGATGTTATTGGTAAATACATTCCAGAAAAAGCATTATCCTGTTTTTCCATGGCCACGCCTTCTGAAATCCGCCAAGACCCTGTCAAGCCAAAAGAAATCCCTTCTAATTCACTTCAAAACCCCTCATCCGGATGCAAGTTACAGCGGCCATAAGGGGCATCAAAAGTGAGGGTAATTTGATCTTTTAATTTTTACGAGGCCATCAATAATATCCGAACAATTTTGGCAAAAAGAGAACAACGCTCGGGCAATAGGTTAAAAAGAAAAGCACCCCGATCTGGATGGCCAGAAAGGGCATGACCGCCTTGGATACAAAAATGATATCCCGCTTGGCAAGCGCCCCGGTGATAAAAAGGCTGACCCCCATGGGAGGGGTGCAATAACCAATGGCAAGATTTACCGTCATGATCAGCCCGAAGTGCATGGGGTCCACATTAAAGGGCCCCAAAAGGGGTAAAAAGACAGGCCCCAAAATCAATGTGGCAGAGATGATATCCATGAACATGCCGATAATAAGCAACAAGATGTTCATGACCAGCAAGAAAACGATGGGGGAAGAGATATTGCCCACCACCACTTCCGCCACCCGGTTGGGGATGTTTTCAAAGGTGAGATACCGGCCAAAACAGGTGGCCGAGGCCACAATCAGCAACAAGGTGGCCGAGGTGACGGCGGAACTTATGGTCACACTCTTGATATCTACAAAATTCATGGACTTATAGATAAAATACTCCACAAAAAAGGCATAGACACTTGCTACGACAGCCGCTTCATTGGCGGTAAACAATCCTGAAAAAATACCGCCGAAAATAATCACGATGAGCATGATTGCCCAAAATCCCTCTTTGAGAATTTGAAACAATTGACTAAAGTTGGGAGCGGGAAACTTTTTGATATCCGTTCTTTTTCGATATTTCAAAAACGAATAGAGACACACACAAAAAATAATCATAATTCCCGGGACAAATCCTGTAATAAACAATCCTTCCAGGGACTCATTACTGATCATTGAATAAAAAATCATGCTGATACTCGGGGGGATAATCACCCCGAGATTTGGTGAGGTGGTCATTAACCCCAGGGTATAATCCTCGTCATATCCGTTTTTAATCAGGGCAGGAATCATGAAACCGCCCAGGGCCACAACCGTTGCAACGGTGGATCCGGATATGGCGCCAAACAACCCGCAACCGATAACCCCTGCCATACCAAGCCCGCCGGGCAGCCAGCTCACAAGTGAATTGGCAAGATTCATTAATTTCTCAACCATTTTTCCCTTGGCCATGATATTCCCGCAGAGGATAAAAAACAGCACCACCACAAGGGAGAACTTGTCCAGACTTCGAAAAAGGGTTTGTGACAAAAGCGCCAGGGGAATATCCAGAAAAAAGACAAAACCAATACTGGCCGTGAAGAAAAGACTCAGGAAAACAGGCACATAGGAGGTCATGAACCCCAGGAGAATACATAGAATTATCAGATCACTCATCTGCATGGAAGAAAGGCCCCTTTATTATCTGGATTTAAAATCTTGAATCATCACCTGGATCGTTCGGATACCGACCATCACGCCCATGACGGGCATGATGGCATAAACGGCCACAAGCGGTATCTGCATGATAATGGTTTTTTGGTGGGTCACATATTGCAGATGGGTCATTTGATACCCGTAATAGACCATCATCCCGGCAAAAAAAAGCATGAGCAAACTGGTATAAACGGTCAGACCCGGTTTAAGCTTTGGAAAAATCTGAACAACGGCATCAATCCGAATCATTGCCCGTTGTTTGACTGCGACGCTGGCCCCGACAAAAGTGGTGTAAATGATCACAATACGAACCAGCTCCTCGCTCCAGGCAAGGGTGTAATTAAATCCGTACCGTAATACCACGTTTGCAAAAAGCGATAACAGCGCTGAGATGACTAGGACAAAGAGTGTCCATTCTTCAATCCGGGTCACTGCACCATCAAATTTTTTCAGCATTTTTCCAAGCATAAACCAAGTCCTGTTTTAAGATTAACGATGAATCCAAACATCTCAACAAAAGGGATTATTTCAAGAAATTCTGAACTTCTTTCAAGTAACCATCCGATTTATAGGTATCATTGGGATAAATTTTATTGATTTCAGGAGCATATTTTTCATAGGTTCCCTCGCTCTGTTGCAATAGGGTCGCCATGTCTCCATCGGAAAGCTGAAAAAATTCAACTCCAGAGGCTTTTGCCTTTTCAATGTTGGTATTCTCTTCGGTCAGAGACTTGATGCGACTTGCGGCACAGACATCGTGAACACTTGAAACAAAGGCCTCTCTTAAGTCAGCAGGCAGTTTTGCCAACCAGGCTTTATTAAAAACCCAGATAAAAAGCCCCTGGGCATAGTTAATCTGGGTGAAATACTTGGCAACTTCAAATTTTTTGGTCACATTACACACCGTAGGGGTATGGTCAAGGCCAGTAATAACTCCCTGTTTCAGGGCAACTGGAACATCAGGCCATGGCATGGAAACAGGGTTAAATCCCCAATTTCTGTAACTAAGCTGATTTACCGCTGCTTCCGCAATTCTAAATTTTATTTTTTTTGCATCTTCAATATTTCTCACCGGAACGGTGGTGGCCCAGCCGTAGTTGCCGTAGCCGGTAATATCCAATCCGATCATTCCCTGGTGATCCATTGCCATGAGGAAATGATTGAACAATTCTTTGTTGCTGATAAATTTTTCCAGCTTTTCAAAGGAGTTCACAAGGAAAGGAAGATTCACCACACCAAATCTTGGGCCCAGGTTGGTGGAGGCCACCGAGGAGACACCCATGCCCTGAACCGCACCCATTTGAACCATGTTGAGAACTTCTACTTCACCGCCCAGCATGGAGTAGGGTTTAAAATCCACAAAAATCTGGCCCTTTGTTCTTTTCCAGACTTCATCCCGGATTTCAAAACCGGCCAGGGTTCCCATCAACCCCGGGGTGGAAACATTGGAAACAATGCATCGATACTTGGCACCCTTGGGATTAAAATCCGGTTTCCATTTGTCCAGAGTTGGCGCTGCCTTTGCAAAAACAGGAGAAGTGAACATAAAAGAGCCCACGACTAGAACAAGCAACAATAGTAATAATGTTCGGATTTTCATACTTAAGTTCCTTTCCATTAAAAAGTTTTTATCAATTACAGTGCCGGAACGACAATGTACCAGCACTGGTTTCAACTTTTGGAATTCAACAAAACTAAAGCATATTGAAGTATCAGCAATCCAAGATCAGGTCAACTAAGTTCTCTCAACTCAATTCAAAGGTCAGGAAGGAACGGGGTATTTGTATTATACCTTAAACCAATTGCTTAAATGCTTCTTTTCGACCGGTAAACTTCTCACGCAACTGGGGTTTCATCAATTTACCGGTTGGGTTTCGTGGCACCTGATCAAAAATAATTTTCCGGGGAACTTTGTACAAAGAAAGCTTTGACTTGGCAAACTCAATCACTTGCTCTTCATTCAATTGTCTGCCTTCCTTTACCTGGATCACGGCCAAAACGATTTCCACCAGTCGATCATCGGGATATCCGATACAGGCAACATCGTCTATATCCGGATGATCCATCAAGGCATCTTCTATTTCCACGGGAAAAATATTTTCACCGCCACTGGTGACCATA
>JAFLJU010000111.1 GCA_022712835.1 Desulfobacteraceae bacterium | reverse complement strand
GAATAGCACACACTGGTGTGTGGTTTCAATCCACGCTCCCGTGAAGGAGCGACCTCCTTATTAAGGGGCCGTGTTCGCCTGGCAGGGTGTTTCAAGCCACGCTCCCGTGAAGGAGCGACCCCAGGGGGCAGGAACGGAAAGGGGACATTATTTGTTTCAATCCACGCTCCCGTGAAGGAGCGACTTCCTGGTTGCTGCATTAAATACGGCAATGTTTTGTTTCAATCCACGCTCCCGTGAAGGAGCGACTTGCCATTGTAAACAGCCTGGGCCGCCCTGTTATTAGTTTCAATCCACGCTCCCGTGAAGGAGCGACTCCGCCAGCTAATTTTTCAAGATGGTGTTGTACTGTTTCAATCCACGCTCCCGTGAAGGAGCGACAATCCGCTTGTCGTGATTTCTTCGGTCAAAAATTGTTTCAATCCACGCTCCCGTGAAGGAGCGACGGGAAATCTTATGCCTACTGGTTACAATCCAACAGGTTTCAATCCACGCTCCCGTGAAGGAGCGACTGGAGATGCCACCACGGTTCCCAATCTGCCAATAAGTTTCAATCCACGCTCCCGTGAAGGAGCGACAACGACGGAACGATCCATGCAATCGTGAGAAGATGTTTCAATCCACGCTCCCGTGAAGGAGCGACTGTCATAGGTACAACTCTTTGATATCACATCTATTTGAGAGATCAAAATGCGAATCTAAATAATTTGTTAAAAAGTTGAGCATAAATTGTCAAAGAACAATGCATAATATCAATATTTTAAGTGAGTTAGGATTGTCGCGACCCTGTAGGGAAGTTTCAGGCTAAAAAGAGGATGGATTGGGTCTTCCGCATTAATCAGCCTCAGACCGGCTATAGGTCCGCGCAGGCTTAAATGATTAACGGCCCTTCCATATCAATGGATTTTTTTGCGCCAATATGTTCGATTCTTTTTTTCCAATTGGAACCGAGGAAATAGAATCTCAGGCTGTCTGTTTCAGGATTGATCTCATCTGTTAAGCGTTGCTTAAGCAATGTCCACTGGGCAGGATCTACATTACATTCAAAAATTGAGAACTGAACCCTTTGTCCATAATCTTTACAGGCTTTGGCAACTCTTCTGAGCCTTTTTTGCCCATTTCTATTTATTGAAACATCATAGCTGACAAGGACCATCATTGAGAATTACCTCCAGAAAAAGGGGGGATATCCATCCAGATCATTCCGCATATATCGGTTCATTAAAAGCGCCTGAATATAAAAGAGTTGACCAATCAAAACTTTTTTTTCGATAAAGGGATGATAAATCTCATCCTGTTTTCTTTTTTGATAAGCGACCAATACCTTCTTTCTGCCGATCTCCGTCATGTAGACTGCGATTGAATCTTTTTTGAAAAAATCTTCTTTGTTCACCTGACAAAGATTGACTAAGGTCAGGGTCAGACGGTCAGCAATAAGCGGTCTAAATTCCTCCATCATATCAAGGGCCAGTCCTGACCTTCCAGGTCTGTCTCTGTGGAGGAAGCCAACTGCCGGGTCAAGGCCAACACATTCAAGTGCGGATCTGACATCATGCATAAGAAGGGTGTAAAAAAATGAAAGAAGGCAGTTGACCTCATCCAATGGGGGGCGCCTGTTTCTTCCGGAGAACGAAAAATCTTTTTTCTGCGCTGTGATTAAATGATCAAATACGCTGAAATAATTGGCAGCAGCATCTCCTTCAATGCCCCTAATTCGGTTCAGTGGCAGGGGGAGGGAAATACTCTTTATGGACCGTCCCAGACGGGAAATAGCCTGTTTTACTGGGGCATCAATTGTCGTACCGCCATGGTCCCTTAAAAATCGTTGGAGCACCCTGCGGCAGTTGGAAATTTTTGCAGACAGGATGGCCGCTGCAATCTGGGACGATGTATCTTCTTTATCCGCCCGGCGGTATTGTTCCCGGCGGACAAGGACGTTACCCGAGACAGGACCCTTGATCCGGGCTAAAAATCGTCCGTACTGGGTCATGAAACTTACGGATACATCTTTTTCAGCACAAAATCCCATTAGAAACGGGCTCATGGATACATTGCCGAAACATACAATGCCTGATAGGGTGTGTATGGGAATGCGCAGCTTTATTTCCTTTTCCACTTTGACCACAATGGTTTCGCCTTCCTTTGAAAGGTAACTTCTCTGGGTGGTTACAAATAGGGTGTTTAAAAGTTTTTTCATTTGGATTCCGTCATTTTTTTTAGATAGACCTGCACGGATTTGCCCTTACAGACAAGGGGCATGCAAAAATCAATAAACGAACAGTTCTCACATTTAACATGATAGGAGGGGCCTGGCGTGATCCGGTTGTGGATCATGGTACGGAGCTGTCTTGTCGTATCAATTGTTTCCTTCCTGAGATCCTGTGTGAAGGCAACTTTCTGCCGTCTGCGGGTTTTTCCATAGAACAGAGCACCTTCCGGGATTAGGGTATCATGCATTTTTTCAAGGCATAGCGCCTGGGCGCAAAGCTGAACCTTATCGATATTATCCTTTTTGGGTCTGCCCCGTTTATACTCTACAGGATAAGGGGTCCATATTCGGTTCTTTTTATCTGTCAGGTGGAATTCCACCACATCTGCCTGCCCCACTAGCCCAAGCTCACGGCAGACAAGGTGAAGGGTGTATTCGATTCGAATTTGCCCCCGGTCACGGTCCCCGCCCTTGTCCACCCGGTCATGCATTACCTTGCCTTCTGCTGTGAATTTGTTTTCAAACCATTGACGCTCCACATGAATCAAGGCGCACTGCCTTGGGCAGAACAGGTAGTGCTGTAGGGCGGACAGGGGGATAAGATCGTTATCATTTATCACTGGAAATTATCCGATTATCTTGTTTCAATGGTAATGCCTTTGGGCAGCTCAGTTTCATTGATTTCCAATTCATAGTCGCTGAAATTCCTGGCCGGTTTGTTTTTATCCTTGTTTTTGATTGAAATTCTGTCAAACAGGGCGTAGGCAGGAGCATTGCCCAGGGCTGAGTCATGCTTGAAAATGATTAATTTCCGGGTTGACATAAGCCCTCTGGCAGCCGAACGGTCAAGCTCGAACATATTAACCAGAGATTCCCAGAACAGAAAAAGGTCGGTTTCATTAAACCCTGTTTGAGCGGCCAAGTGGGGGGATATGAATCCGTGGGCCATATAAATTCCGTATGGGATGGTATTTTTTCTGCCCATGGTTCTGTTGTCGCCCTTTTGTTTTTCAGCTTCTGCTTTGGTTGCAACTGCCATCCGGGTAATGGCATGTTCTAGGATGACAACAGGGTCTGCCGATCTGCCAAAGGTCATTTGGACAGGTCCCCTGACCTGGCCTGCATTTTCTCCTGTGCTCATTACAGCGCCAAAGGTTCTGATGTCATAGTAGTTCTGGCACATCCATTTCCTGGCAGCTACGGTTTTGTCTCCTTTGTTTTTTATTTCCTTTACGGTTTCCTGCTCATGGGCCTGGTCAATGAGTGTGTTGAGCACTGCTTTTTCTTTAATAAAGATGTCAAATGGGGGTTTGGTTTCTTTTAAAATTTGAATATAATTTCTAACTTTTCTTTTGAGGCAGACATCAGTGACAAGGCCGTGGCCGGTTTCCGGATCGATTCTGGGCAGGTTCCCGGCATCAGGATCTCCATTTGGATTCCCGTCTTTTACATCGAAAATCAAAGCAAAGTCATAGCGGTTTGTGATGGCGGCTTTATTGTTGGATTCGCTCATTTTTATATTCTCCTTGTATTATTGGGTGTTTTATTTTTCTGTCTTTTTTGTAAAGAAATTTTGCATCTGATGGTAATACCCAATTGCAAACCGGCCTTGGTCTTCCATATTCAAATGGGCCGGGAAAGCAACATCTGCAGGGATGTCGTTGATGATTTGGCTTAATATATTTTCAAAATTTATTTTGCGTCCTTTGTTGTCTAATTTTGACAGGTGATGATTTTTTAATCTCATCAGGTTTCCAAAAACCGTGCGGGGGGTGCCTGAGGCGGCACCATAGAAACGGTCTCGGATGGTGGCGTTGATTCCGGGGTTGGCTTCCTGCTGAATTTTTTCAAGGGTGGCAAATAGCCTTCCAAGTCTGTAGCCGATGTTGGTATTGTTTTCATCCAGGCTCATGTGAAGTTCCTCCTTTATGTGGGGATGTTTAAATCGGGTTGATCGGTTTATCCAGGCTTTGATCAGGGATGCCCGGGCATAGGTGATAGCCTGTTCCGCTCGGATGCGGCGGATGGCTGCTAATAATAGGGTTTGTGGATAAGGCAATCCCTGGAGAATTGCCCTCATGGTTTCACCTGCAAGGTTGGGGGGGATGTTTTCTGATTTTCCAAGGACTGCCGTTGACACCAGGAGCCGGAACAGGGAAAGTGTATTCCTGTCCTTTGGTCCGTGGATAATGCGAATATCCTCAAAATGTAGCTTTATTTTTTCTGCCACATTGGAGACCGTATCCGCCACCCAGAAACGGACGGCAATGCGGGCGGCATTGGGGGACAGGCCCAGTACATAAAATCTGTTTTCTTTGTTGTCATCTTCTAAATACGCGCCGTTTTCAACCGACCGGAAAAGACTTTCCACAGCTCTTACTCCTTGGTCCGGATCATCTTTGGGCGGCTCTCCAAAGAAATTTGGCAGTTGCTGTTCAAGGTCACATATTTTTTCAGCCCAGAATACTGTGGAGGCATCTCCAACCTGCATTCGTTGCCCGGAATCCCTGGACAGTAGATAGTTTAGGGCCGTGGTATAGGCAAAAACCGAATTTTTACTCATTGGCGCGTTTTTCCCCTGGTCTTTGCCAAAGGATTTAAATGCCTCAAGGTTGAACGAGACAATGTTTGCACCGGCGGTTTGGGCACCGTACACCCCTTTTATGGCGGGATGAAGTCTTTCCGATGTGCAGTGTTCTCCTGTCACAAGGCAGATGTTCCCGTCATTATGGCTGCCTGAATCTGCTGCCCGGGAAATGATAGATTTTACTTTTGGCCGTTCCGAAATAATGCAGGAATCTCCGACAAGCTGAAATGTCACATTGGCTTTTTTATCGTCGATAAGTTCCTGCCATGCCTGACCAAATCCAGAAAGAATTTCAGTTTTGTCTTCTTTAATCAGAAATTGGCTAACAGCAAAAAGACCCTGTTCTTCGGTATTTTCTAAGGCCTGGATTTTATCCTTGAATGCCTCATGCTGTTTTGCTACCCGCTCTGGTGTGCCCCTTAAAAGAATTCCCAGGGCATATTCCGGATTGTCCCAAAGCAGATTTGCCGCAACACCGCTTGCCCTTTTTACTGCCTGGGGGATCAAAAACTTTTTAGCCCTTTTATTTTTGCCCTGACCTTCATAGGTCGAATTGATATTGATTGGTGTCCCGTCAGGTTTTAAACTGATGACATAAGGAATTTCCTTATACTCAAACCCGGTTGGTGCCATTTTTGATTCCGGTTCCGATGATTTCCGGTCATAATATTCCTTAAGTGCCTGAAGTATCATCCCAGCACCTCCTCTGAATCCTTTCTATCCGGAACCGCAATGACCCCGTTTTTCATTTGGGGCCTAAAAAACAGGGGATTGATATTTTGGGGATCTGAAAAATCCATGTCATAAAGCATCCAGCCAAGATCCCGGTTTTCTTCAACCGGGATAGCCGGTTCTGCAATAGGATCCACCAGGCGGAACCGGGCTGAAAATTCCCGGCAGCCCAGATACGGCTGGTTAAAGCATTGGCCTTTTTGGGCCCGCCGTTTAAACATGGCGGCATACTTGGCAGGGGTTTCATCTTTATGGATCATGGCCTGTTCTGCCTTGTCACTTAGGTATTCAGGCAGGGGATTGAAACCAACTGCCCGTTTTTCCGGCGGGATGAATTCAAATTCGGCAAATAATCGATATTTCACATCCCTGAGTAAAAGACCGGCTCTCTGCTGTCTGTTGTCTTCAATGAATATCTGTTTTTTCCGGGGTGAGGCCACAGCCCCCACTTCGTTGCGCCGGACAGATATCCATTTGATGGGGGAGAGTACCTCGATTCGTTTTACCTGCCAGAAAATGGCAGGCTTCCATAAAATAGCATCAAAAATCGCCCTGGCCGCAGACGGGGTAATCACATCATAGCTGACGCGTTCCACCTTCATCTCCGGCCGGGTAAAGCAGGCATAGGGCCCGCTGACTTCCAGGCAAAAACCTTTCATGGTTCACCTCTTCTATTATATTATGTTAGGATATTAAATCCTCTGGTGCCCAGCCTTGTCCGAAAATATCCAGTCCATGGGTATTGTTGTAGGGACCGATCCAGGCCCAGAATTCGGGCCACACCTCATCCACAAGTCCCTGGTGTTTTATTTTTTCAAAATCTGTTTTGGATACATTGACTGCATATCTTTGAAGTTTGCGCATATTCTCCCGTGTGGGACCTATCTGGCGCAGTCCCTCCAGAAGTTTCCCACTGTTCCCATAGGTGACAAAAAGGGGGCGGGACGTTTGTTCAATCAGGTTAAAGGCTTTTGCTGCCGTCCTGAACTGAACATGGAGATCCGGGGCATCCTTGATCAGCCAGTCTTTAAACTGGTGGCCCGTATCGTTGACTTTACCGTAAAAAAGGGAAAAGTACCGGTCAAAGATGTCAGGGTGATTGAGATTGATTTTACCCGTATGTATTAATTCTCTGGTTGTATCTTCTCCCTTGCGCAGCAATCCGGCGGGTGAGTGTTTGGGGGGGATAAATACAACGACTCTGCCTAATTTTCCAACCTTGTTGAGAGTCCCCTCCCTATTACACCGTCCGCCAGCTTGGGCCACGGAATCCAGCCCGGCAAGGGCCCTGTATACAATTGGAAAGTCAATATCCACACCTGCTTCCACTAATTGGGTGGAGATGACCCGGATGGGAAGACTTTTTTGGAGGGCGTTTTTGATTTTTTCTATGACTTTGGACCTATGTTCCCCGCACATGAGGGCGGAAAGATGGATGGTTCCCCTGGGCATGAGTTGAAAAAGATCAAAGCAGTCTTTGCGGGTATTGACC
This sequence comes from Desulfobacteraceae bacterium, assembly GCA_022712835.1. The sequence goes on along the minus strand of JAFLJU010000111.1, from coordinate 11,950 downwards.
ACACAGAGCACCTGTTCATGGCAGCTTAGGTCTCCGGCAATGTCTTTCCAGGTGGACGGGGTTTCCATATCTTCTGGGAAAATGGTTTCTGTCCGTTTAAGCTGTTCATACAGTCCGGATGGATTTGAAATGATTTTGCAGGGCGGGTCAAGCCCTGGCAGGGCAGGCTGTGTTGCCGTTGATAAGACCATGGTGACTTTATAGTCCCGGGTCAGATGGTTGATGACATTGACGCAGGGATCAAGAAGCCCTGGGGGCAGAAGCTGGGCTTCATCCAGAATGACAACGCTGTTGACAATATTGTGCAGCTTTCTGCACCGCCCGGGTTTTGCAGCGTATAGGGATTCAAAGAACTGAACATTGGTGGTGATAATGACAGGGGCATCCCAGTTCTCCGAGGCCAGGCGGGAACGCTGGGTTTCTTTTTCAGGATCCAGGTTGCTGTGGTGTTCGACAATGTTGCTGGCCCCGAAAATGTCCGAAAGAATTTTGGCGGTTTGTTCAATGATACTGGTATAGGGGATAATGTAGATGATTCTGTTTTTTTTGTGCAGGACAGCATGGTCCAGGGCAAAGGCCATTCCGGAAAGGGTTTTTCCACCCCCAGTGGGGACACTGAGTGAGAAAAGGCCTTGGGGTTTGCTTGCGGCTTTGCGGCATGATGATAAAATATTTTTCCGCTTATGGTTTACCTGGGTATCCGGGGCGTTTGAAGTCAATCGCTCCATGTGGGCATCAAATTTTGTTTTCAGATGGGATAGATCAGGATACCGGCCTCTGGTATGGGTTTTGTCTGGTGCGATAAATTCTTCCGTATCAAGGAAGTCGGCATCCACTATGCAGGAAAATAGCATTCTCATCCATAGATGAAAATGATCAGGCTTAACATAGGGTGGTAATTGGACCTCCCTGCGTAGCTTTTTACCGATTGATTCTGCTTCTTTCCGAATATTCGAAAGATTTTTTTCACCTTCGTCAAGCCTGAATGGAAGGGCTGCCCGTCCTGTTTCTGAAGAATAGTAATCAGGCAAGCCTGCATGGTGACCGGATACAAGATACGCATAAGTCAATCCAATTTGTGGGCCGAATACCTCCATTGCAAAGGCTGCCCCGGCACTGGAATGATTGATTCTGCCAGCTCCGATTCCATCGTACTCTTTATCATCAAGTCCATTTTCCCTAAGAAGGTACGCCTGGAATTCATCTGCGGTTTTGCCAAGATCGTGAAGGCGGCCTGCATTCCAGGCCCAATCTGAAGAGCAGAAATCCTTTGAAAAAACGGATGCTGTTTGGGCAACATTTTTAAGATGCACGTCAAGCTTTTGCCAGTCTTCTCTGGGCTGATCGTCCTTGCTGTGGGCATATAGTTTTTTTGACATATGAAAGTCTCCATGAATTTTCTCAACTATAGTTCCGATCTGGGACAAAAATGGTCCTATAAAAATAAAATATTCGAATTTTGATATTTTATTTACGAAAATAGTTTTTATTTTTCTATCATAAATTTTAATTCATCCTCAATCTCCTGCCGCAAATCTTCAGGTTTCAACAGAGTTGCCTCTTTGCCGAAGGACATAACCCAGCGTTTGACATCCCGGCGGCCCGAGGTGGTCATGGTAAGGGTTATGGAGCGGTCTGGATGTTCCTGGATCTGCTGGTCAGGAGACCAGGATTTTTCCTTTATATAGGGGGCTTCGTTCCTGGTGAAGCAAATTTTTATGCTGACGGGATCGCCGTGGGTGAGGTTGAAGGCTGAGTTAAGGATCTGTTCCGGGTTAAAATTTTTAGGATAGTCCACATTGCCTTTGAGGGGTCGGATCTTTTTTATCCGTTCCACAGCATAGGTTCGGATATCTTTGGTTTCCATTTTTAATCCAAAGAGATAAAGGCCACCAGAATTTTCATAAAAGTGGAGGGGGCCGATTTCTACATCTTCAAGCTCATCTTTGTAAAAGGCATGGTAACGGATAAGACAGGAAGTCCTATTAAGAATGGATTCCGTGAGTGTTCCAATGGTTTTTTCCTGGCCGGTATAGGTTTTGGAGCCTATGGTTTTTGAAATAAAGATTTGTTTTAGGCCGGAAAGCTCTTTTTGTGTTTTCTGGGGGACAAAATGCATGAGCTTGGCAAGGGCCGTGGTGATTTGGGTATGGATTTTTGTTTCCTTGAACAGAGCGGATTCCCCAGTAAGCATGCATAGGGAGATGATTTCAGGAATTGTTAAGCTTATCTTGGGAAGGTCCATATTGGGCATTCGTACAATATAGGTGGGCTCAATGTGCCAGCGTTTCTCTCGCTCAAAGGGAGAAGTCTCGTCATAAATAGGGACGCCAAGCGCTTCGATGGCCCGGATGCTTCTGGAAACAGAGCGGATAGAAATATTCAGTTTTGAGGCCATTTCTTTTTTCGTCGCGCCTCGGGAGTTGGATAAAAGGGTGAGGGTGTGGATGAGTTGGACCAGATTTTTGCCTCTCATTTTTATTCTCCTTATATCGTCTGTGCGGTTATAGTATATACACAAAGGCATGACAATCAGGAAATCCCTTAGATTGTGAAAAAATAAAGTGATTATCAAATGAAAGACAGTCGTGGTCTGCTGGTTACATAATTTTTTAATATCCATTAAGGCGATATCGATTTGCCAAGGGATTTGTGCAACGGTGCCTTGCATTATCTTGTGTTGTTACTGCTCAACAACGGACAGGCTTTATGCCGTTTTTGATTTTAGAGGAACCCTTGGCCTGTCGAAATTTTGTTCTGTATTTGGTAATGGCAGAAGATGGGTTATTGTCCTTGACAACCCATTGTATAAATGCGAAAAAATATATGACTGAGCGCTCGTTCAAGAAGGATGGGCGTCAGGAGAATTGGCAAACTGGCGTAAAGGAGTTATGTTTTGGTAAAAAGCAATATAAAATCAATTCCAGTGGTGGGTGAAGAGGTTCCCACCCAGATAAAAAATCCGGAACTTGTCCGGGAGCGGCGGCGACACATTATCGATTCAACGGTCACCCTTTTTATCGAACACGGATACCATAAGACCACCACCCGGATGATTGCCAAGGCCGCTAATTTTTCCATCGGATCTTTGTATGAATATGTCAGCTCCAAGGAAGACCTGCTGTATCTGGTTTGTAAAGCCATCCACGAGGAGGTCCAGAATGCGGTGGAAGATGCATTGTCCAATAGTGCAAAGGAACGAGAGCAGTTGGCCGAGGTGATCCGGCAATATTTTTATGTTTGCGATAAAATGGCGGACCACATTTTGATGATGTACCAGGTCACCCAGTTTCTGCCCCAGAAATGGAAAGAGCAGGTGCTGGTCAATGAATTGAACATCACCGATATTTTTATTGTGATTTTAGGACAGCTGTCGGGTAAGAATAATTTTCCAAAATTAGACGGAAAAACCCTCAACCTTGTGGGGCACAATATTTCTGTTCTGGGCCAGATGTGGGCCTTTCGACACTGGCACTTGAAAAAAGAATTCACCATTGACGAATATATCTCCATTCAAACCGATTTCATTCTGGGACTTATTTTATAAAAATATTTAAAATATGTATTTATTTTTTTATATTTATGTGCCACTACAATTAGGACATAAACTTTGTTTAGCCTAATCAAACTTTCGGTTTTTTGAAAAGGAGAAGTCATGAACGTAGAACCCGAAGTATATAAGCCCATCCATTCCGTTAAAATCGTAACGGCCACCTCGCTCTTTGACGGCCATGATGCCTCCATCAATATCATGCGCCGGATTTTGCAGGATTCCGGGGTCGAGGTGATCCATATCGGCCATAACCGGTCCGCAAAGGAAGTGGTGGACGCAGCCATCGAAGAAGATGCACAAGGAATCGCCGTCTCCAGCTACCAGGGGGGGCATGTGGAATACTTTAAATACATGGTGGACCTCTTAAAAGAGCGGGGGGCATCCCGTATCCGGATTTTTGGCGGGGGGGGCGGGGTGATTATTCCTTCGGAAATGGATGAACTTCATGCCTATGGTGTCTCCCGGATCTATTCCCCGGAAGATGGTACCCAAATGGGTCTCCAGGGAATGATCAACGACATGATTAAGACCATGGATGAGCCGTCGGTGGATTTTGACACCCTGGACTATTCAGCGCTTACCATTGACAACAAATATGTGACAGCCAATTTTATTTCTGCGGTTCAGGAAGCCTGCGCTTTTGATAAGGACAAACTTGCCGGGATCATGGGCCGGATCAACGAGGTGGCAGACAGTCGGGATATCCCTATTATCGGGCTCACCGGGACCGGCGGTGCGGGAAAATCTTCTTTGACCGATGAATTGATCAACCGGATTCTGCGGGATCTGCCCCATGTGAACATCGCCATCATTTCCTGTGATCCCTCCCGGCGCAAGACCGGGGGCGCGCTTTTAGGGGACAGGATTCGCATGAATTCCATAGAAACGGGACGGGTGTATATGCGGTCCCTTGCCACCCGGCGTTCCCAGACAGAATTGCCCGAGGCTCTTCCCCATGCCGTCGCCGTGGCCAAGGCGGCAGGCTATGACATCATCCTTGTGGAGACCGCGGGCATTGGCCAGGGGGATTCCCGGGTGGTGGATCTGGTGGACATGTCCATCTATGTGATGACGGCAGAGTTTGGTGCCCCTTCCCAGTTGGAAAAGATCGATATGCTGGATTATGCCGACATCGTGGTGGTGAATAAATACGAGAAGAAAGGGTCTGAAGATGCCCTGCGGGATGTGCGAAAACAGGTTCAGCGAAATAAAAAAGCCTGGGATAAAGACCCCAGGGATTTGCCGGTGTTTGGGACCATTGCTTCTAAATTTAATGATGACGGAATTACGGCCCTCTACCACGGGCTTCTGGATTTGATTGAAGAGAAAAAACAGATCCGATACGAATCCAAGCTCCCCAGAACCGATTGCAAGGAATCTTCTTCCAAAACCATTATTATTCCCGGTGAACGAACCCGGTATCTGGCGGAAATCGCCGACACCATCCGGGAATATCACACCACATCTGAAAGCCAATCAAAAGCTGTGAGACAACGATGGCATCTGTTGGAGACGGCAACGGTTCTCAAAGATAGCAATTTTTCTGAGTTGGAAATATTCAAACAAGCCCTGGCAGAGGCAAGCGCTCTTGTGGCCGGGGAAACAGATGAGCTCATCGGGAATTATCTGCATTGTTCCAAAATGTATGAAAAGGATGAGCTGGTTTACCATGTCAGGGATAAAGAGTTTCGGCAACCCCTGCACAGCCAGAGTTTGTCCCACTCAAAAATTCCCAAAATTGCCCTGCCGGGATTTATAGACCCGGGAGAGCAATATGCCTGGATGCGCAAGGAAAATTTTGCCGGCAATTTTCCTTATACCGCAGGGGTCTTCCCCTTGAAACGGGCCGATGAAGATCCCACCAGAATGTTTGCAGGAGAGGGCGGGCCTGCCGATACCAACCGCAGATTCAAGCTTTTGTCCGGGAGTTATCCTGCCAAACGCTTGTCCACAGCCTTTGATTCGGTAACCCTCTACGGATTTGATCCAGACCCCCGGCCGGATATCTATGGGAAAATAGGCACCTCCGGGGTGAGTATCTGTACCCTGGATGATGTGAAACTGCTTTATGACGGGTTTGATTTATGTGCTCCCAACACCTCGGTCTCCATGACCATCAATGGACCCGCTCCCATGATGCTGGCCATGTTCATGAACACGGCCATTGAGCAGCAGACAGATAAATTTCGACAGGAAAAGGGCTGCGAACCTTCTGAAGCAGAAGCCTTAGAGATCAGACAATTTGCCATGTCCAATGTCAGGGGAACCGTCCAGGCCGATATTTTAAAGGAAGACCAGGGTCAGAATACCTGTATTTTCTCCATTGAATTTGCCCTGAAGATGATGGGGGATATTCAGCAATACTTTATTGATCACCAGGTGAAAAATTTTTACTCGGTGTCTATTTCCGGATACCATATTGCCGAGGCCGGAGCCAACCCCATTACCCAATTGGCCCTGACCCTGGCAAACGGGTTTACCTATGTGGAATATTATTTGTCCCGGGGCATGGATATCAATGAGTTTGCTCCCTCCCTGTCCTTTTTCTTCTCCAATGGCATGGATCCAGAATACACGGTGATCGGACGGGTGGCAAGACGGATTTGGGCTGTGGCCATGCGGCATAAATATGGGGGGAATGAAAAATCCCAGAAACTTAAGTACCATATCCAGACATCGGGCCGATCCCTGCATTCCCAGGATATTCAATTCAATGACATCAGGACCTCCCTACAAGGGTTGTGTGCCATCTATGACAATTGCAACAGCCTTCATACCAACGCTTTTGACGAGGCCATCACCACGCCTTCGGCAGAATCAGTACGAAGGGCTCTTGCCATCCAGCTCATCATCAATCGGGAATGGGGACTTGCTAAAAATGAGAATCCCCTCCAGGGAAGCTTTATCGTGGATGAGTTGACAGATCTGGTGGAAGAGGCGGTTTTGGTTGAGTTTGATCGGATTACGGAACGGGGCGGGGTTCTGGGTGCCATGGAAACCGGTTATCAGCGGGGCAAAATCCAGGAAGAATCCATGCACTACGAGCATCTGAAGCATTCAGGTGAGTTACCCCTCGTCGGGGTGAATACCTTTGAAGACCCGGATGCCGACTATGCGGAAATGGCCAACCATTTGGAATTGTCCAGGGCCACCAACGATCAGAAAGACGCCCAACTGGAACGGCTGGCATCCTTTAAAACGCTTCATGTGGATGAATCCACCCAGGCCCTTGAGGCCTTGAAGCAGACAGCGCTTAACGGTGGAAACATGTTTGCCCAGCTCATGGAAGCCGTTAAATGCTGTTCTTTGGGCACCATCACCCAGGCTTTGTATGAAGTGGGTGGAAAATATAGAAGAAATATGTAAGAATCCCAAATTTTGTGGGAGAATACAGCATTTATAAAAATAATCTAAAATAGATAATATGAAAATATATCTTTTAAGATAAAGAAATTTTAGAAATTTATAGTATAAAAATTGAGGAGAAAACCCCGATGAATAAAGCCGTTATCGTCAGTGCAACACGGACCCCCCTGGGAAGTTTTGGCGGGACATTGAGCAAAATAGGTGCAACTGATCTTGGTGCTATTGTGATCAAAGAGGCCATTAAACGGGCCAATATAGAGCAATCACAGGTTGATGAATGTATCATGGGGATGGTTTTGCCATGCGGTTACGGCCAGAACCCGGCCAAACAAGCCGTTGTCAAAGCAGGGCTTCCCTGGGAAGTTGAAGCCATTACCATTAATAAGGTTTGCGGATCATCCCTCAAGGCGGTGATGCTGGCAGCCCATGCAATCCAATGCGGGGATGCCGATGTGGTGGTGGCCGGTGGTATGGAAAATATGAGCATGGCTCCCTATTACATGGAAAAGGCCCGGTGGGGACACCGCATGGGGCCGGGAAAGATTGAAGACCATATGGTCCACGACGGGCTCTGGGATATTGTCAACGATTTCCACATGGGTATGTCCAATGAGCTTTGCTGTGAACGCTGGGAAGTGACCCGGGAAGACCAGGATAGGCTTGCGGCAACCTCCTATGAACGGGCCAATGCAGCCGTGGCTGCTGGCCGGTTCAAGGATGAGATTGTACCGGTATCTATACCCCAGAGAAAGGGAGAACCCTTAATTTTTGATACAGATGAATGCCCCCAGAATTCCAGCTATGAATTTTTAAGCAAGATGAAACCGGCCTTTAAAAAGGACGGGGTGGGCACCGCCGGAAATGCCTCCATCATTTCCGATGGTGCGGCAGCCCTTGTGGTCATGAGTGAGAAAAAGGCCAAGGAACTGGGTTGTACCATTCTGGCAGAAATAGGTGCCCAGGCTTCCTTTGGCATTGACATGAAATATGTTTTGATGGCTCCCATTTACGCTATCCCCAAGGTGTTAAAAAAACAGGGTATCAGTATTTCTGATGTGGATCTTTTTGAGATCAACGAAGCTTTTGCTGGCACTTCCGTCGGGATCAACAAGGTGTTGGACTTAAATATTGAAAAAGTGAATGTCAACGGCGGCAGCGTGGCCCTGGGACATCCCATCGGCGGTTCAGGTGCCCGGGTCTTAACCACCTTGATCCATGAAATGGGAAAGCAGGATGCAAAGACGGGGCTTGCCTCTCTTTGTCTGGGGGGTGGAGAGGCCGTAGCCCTGATTATTACTCGCTAATTTTTAGGTTGGAATCTGTTGATTTTATACTGTAGATCTATACTGTTGATTTAAAATTGACAAAGAAAAACGGATAATAAAAAACGGATATAAAAAATTATTAAAATAATATGCTGTTCCCCATGAAAATGGGGGACAGGAAAAAGGAGACAAAATGGGTGTTGAAAAATTTGGTGTGATCGGTTCTGGTCAAATGGGCAATGGGATTGCCCAGGTGGTTGCTGCCAGCGGGCTTAAGGTGTTGATGAGCGATATCAAACAAGATTTTTGTGATAAAGGCATGGCCAATATTGCCAAAAATCTGGACCGGATGATCTCCAAGGGTAAATTGGATGCGGATCAAAAAGAGGCCATTTTAAGCCGGATTGAGACCACCACGGATCTTAACGACATGGCCGGGGTTGATTTTGTTGTGGAAGCTGCAGTGGAACGAGAAGATCTGAAATTCAAGATTTTTGAGGACCTGGACAAAATTTGCCCCCCCCATGTGATTTTATCCACCAACACCTCGTCCATTCCCATCGGCAGAATTGCCGCCAGAACTTCCCGTCCCGACAAGGTGATCGGCATGCATTTCATGAATCCTGTGCCGGTGATGAAATTGGTGGAAGTGATCAAGGGAATTGCCACCTCCAAGGAAACCTTTGATTTGACCTGGGAGTTGTGTGAAAAATTTAGCAAAACCCCGGCCGAAGCCAATGATTTCCCCGGATTTATTGCCAATAGAATCCTCATGCCCATGATCAATGAAGCCATCTTTTGCGTCTATCAGAGCGTGGGAAAAGTAGAGGATATCGATACGGTGATGAAACTTGGCATGAATCACCCCATGGGACCTCTGGCCCTGGCCGATCTCATCGGTCTGGACACCTGCCTTGCCATCATGGAAACCCTCTATGAAGGGTTTAAGGATTCCAAGTACAGACCCTGTCCGTTGCTGAGAAAATATGTTGAAGCTGGCTGGCTTGGCCGGAAAACCGGAAAAGGGTTCTATGATTACAAATAAAGTATAAGTTTTTATTTTATAGATCTCATTGAAAAGCTATGGCAGGCTGGCATTTATACCAGGTCTTCTGTAGCTTTTTGATTTTTTGACCATGAAGTTCAAGGAGAATCCCATGGAGCAGACAATGAAAAATCTGTCAGACGAAGGCGTTAACTGCTACACCCGGCTTATCCCTGCATCAGAGCTTGAAACAAGAATTGCCGGGCTTCAAAAAACACTTGCCTCCCTTGATATTGGTGGGGTGCTTATTGTCCAGAAAGCAGATCTCTTTTATTATACTGGCACCACCCAGCAGGGATGGCTCTATGTCCCGGTCCAGGGGGACCCTGTCTTTATGGTCTTCAAGGATTTGCACCGGGCAAGGGAAGAATCCGGCCTCAAACAGATCCTATCTTTGATTAGCCCTAAAAAAATTCCCGATATCCTGAAAGGGCTGAACCTTTCACTTCCGGACAAGCTGGGGCTGGAGCTGGATGTGATGCCCACCAACCAGTTTTTTTTGTTCAGCCAGATCTTTTCGGGGTCAAAAATTTTTGATATTTCTACTCAAATTCGACTCCAGCGGGCCGTTAAATCCGAGTTTGAAATCAATTGTGTGAAAAAAGCCTCTGTCCTGGCAGATCAGGTGGCGGCCAAGGTGCCGGATTTTCTTCGACAAGGAATCACAGAAGTTGAGTTTGCCGGGCTGCTGGAGGCCCATGCCAGAAAGCTGGGGCACCAGGGGTTGATCCGCATGCGCATGTGGGATAATTATTTGTTTTATGGGCATATCATGTGTGGTGCAGGTGCCGCAGTTCCCGGTGCCTTTGCATCCCCCACGGGAGGAGCCGGGATGAACCCTAATGTGGGCCAGGGGCCCTCCTTTGCGGTGATGAAACCCAATGAACCTATTTTGGTGGACTATGTGTTTGCCCTGGATGGATATCTGAGTGACCACGCCCGGATTTTTTCCCTGGGGGAAATTTCACAGGAGTTGCAACTGGCACACGAAGCCATGCTTGAAATCCAGGAAACCGTTAAAAAACAAGCCCTGCCTGGAACCGTTACCGGGGAGATCTATGAAACCATGATGAGTATGGCAAATCAAAAGGGATACAAGGATAATTTCATGGGCGCTGCCGACCCAAAGATACGGTTCACAGGACACGGGTTGGGCATTGAGCTGGACGAGTTTCCTTTTATTGCCAAGGGTCAGACCCTGGCCCTTTCCCCCGGGATGCTCATTGCCCTTGAGCCCAAGGTGGTTTTCCCGGGTAAAGGGGTGGTGGGAATAGAAAACACCCTCCTGGTTACGGAAACCGGTCTTGAGTCTTTGACCCGATATCCGGACACCATCACGGTGTTATAGGGTGAGGTGTTTTCCCTAACCCGGATATTTCACTTCTCATGAAATGTCCGGGCTAAATGGCCCGAGACCCGGGCCATATCGTCAGGTGAACGGGTTTAGAGCAGTTTGTTGGTGTATTCAATTATTTTGTTGGTGCCAGCCACATCTCCCATAGCCATAATATGGATACCGTCGGCATGGCAGATGATTTCTTTGATGAAATCGCAGGTGATGTCAATGCCTGTGTCGCCTTTTGTTTCCATGCGGTCAATCACGTCATCGGGTACATCAATTCCATCCACATGCTGGGTCATGAATCTGGCCATTTTAACACTTTTTAACGGCATGAGGCCAACCAGAATTGGTTTCCCAAATTTCTTGGCCTCTTTCAGAAAGCGGATGGTTTTCTCAACATCATAAACCACCTGGGTTTGGAAATAATCAGCACCCGCATCAATTTTCTTAATCATCCGCTCAAGCTCTGCATCTATTTTTTTGGCGGTGGGCATGGCTGTGCATGAAATACAAAAATCCGTATTGCCGCCAAATTCCTTTTCATTATAATCCAGGCCGTTGTTCATCTTTTTGATTAGCCGGGCCAGATCAAAGGTATTATAATCATAAACCGCCTTGGACGGGTAAGGTCCGTGCTTTGGGGGATCCCCTGTGGTCACCAGAATATGGCGGATGCCCATGGCATGGGCCCCGAGAAGATCTGCCTGGGTGCCCAGAAGACTGCGGTCCCGGCAGGTGAAATGGGGGATGGCATCTGTTTTTAGTTGATTTTGAATAAGGCTGCCCATGGCAATTGAATTGATCCTTAGATTTCCCATGGGGCAATCATGGATATTGATGCCGTCCAGGGGAAGATAGGCCGATGCTTTTTCCAGGGCGGCCTCTGTATTCACGCCTTGAACAGGGCCAAGCTCTGTGGTGATGATGAATTTTTTATTGAATTTCTCAGATAGTCCCATGCATAACTCCGATGATAAAAATTTGATACTTACAAATCAGTTAATCCTGGGGCACTATACGATATTTTGCATGTGCATTCAAGGTTCTGCCAAACAGATCCGGTGGCGACCAGGAGCGCTGCTTTACATTCATTAAACCCAGATGTTGTAAGAGAGTATGCCGCTTTAAAGAAAAGAGTCGTTGAGCAAAGCAATAATGACATTGGCAAGTATTGTAATGGAAAAGATGCATTTGTAAAACACCATGAGGAGATTGCAGTGAGATTGAATACAGATAAACTATCACTACAGCGACATATAAAGTGATAGACAGAACGATTTTTTTCTGATATATTTCTCTCCACTCAAAAATGTGGAGGAAATTTTTGTACACTCAAGTTAAATTCAATACCCATAAAAAATCAAACATTTTATCCGGAT
>JAFLJU010000163.1 GCA_022712835.1 Desulfobacteraceae bacterium | reverse complement strand
CCCCTTATATCCCAGTTGATATTGGAGAACAGGTCTGTGTTCCATGAATTGATACCGATCCACAAGGTGGCAATACCGATCAGGATTTTATCCAGGATTAAGATCACCTGTGGGAAGGGAAGGATAAATTTAAATAGAGACAGAAAAATGAGCGGTGTTGTCATGCAAACGGTATTGATCGCGATGAGCAGAAAGGATAAAACACCTTTGAGGGGGGAGGGCAAAAAAGAAAGCATCAGTCTTTGGTTCCTGTTGTATGGGTTTCTATATGTTTTTTGATGGTCCGTCGGTCCAATCCTGTTTTTCGGGCCACTTTTTCATAGGTGCCAAGGGTATCATAGAGTAGTTTACAATATCCTGCCACAAGATCTGGAACGGCAATACTCTTTTCTTTTATCCCCTTTCGCAGTTGTTTGGAAAGGGAAAATTGCGCTGGTTCACTGATCTGTTTGCCATGGTAATCTTTTTTAAGCAACACGCTTCTGACGCATTGTTCAAGCTCCCTGACATTGCCTGGCCATTGATAATTCTTTCCAAGGCGGCGGTCAATGATTCTTTTGACCTGGTTTGATAATTTTTTTGAATGAAGTCCTGTCATGCGATGGATGGTGAAATCCAAAAGCGTATCCAGTTCCTGGGGAGACTCTTTGATCCGGGTCCGCAGGGGGGGGACTTCGATGATATCGGAACAGAGTCGATAATAAAAGTCGTCCCTGAAAATCTGCCCCTCCATGACCGCTTGTTTGGGGCGGTTGGTGGCGGCAATGACCCGGCCGTTAAATCGTAAACTGGCATGGGAGCCCACCGGAGAAAAATGCCTTTCCTGGAGAACCCGTAGCAGCTTGATCTGAACATGGTTGGGGATCTCCCCGATTTCATCCAGCAGGATGGACCCATGGGGGCTACACCGGTCAAAAACTCCCTGGTAATCTTCAATAGCTCCTGTGAATGCCCCCTTGGTGTGACCAAATAGTTCTGATTCTAAAAGGGTTTCCGGGTATTGGGAGAGATTCAGGGAGGAAAATGCCTGGGTGAAGCTTTCGACAAAGCAATTTTTCTTCGGGTCAAAGGGAATATAGCCGCTTTGTCCGATGGCAAGGGCTGCGGTTCCTTTCCCAGTTCCTGTTTCCCCGAGAAGCAGGGTAGAAAAATCCTCCATCTTGTTCCATAGAAAACTATCATAGAATTCAATGTTATGGGTAAAGATATTATTCCAGAGATTTTTTTTCAGGGTGCGCATGCAGGGGCTGCTGCCCACTAACCCATGTGAAATAAAATAAAAGGCCCGCCGCAATTGGTAGGACAGGGCAAAATAATGGTAGAATGTTTTGATGTCAAAGCCCTTTTGAATCAACAGGTTTTTGGCAGCTTCCATAAAATCTACCTTGACGGGGGTGTCTTGTGCCGTGATCTGGTCTTTGATCAACTGGTCAAATTGATCCCGGAATTTGTGAAAGATATCAAATAAATAAACCACCCGGAGAATCTCTTTGTCGCTGTCCTGGTATTTATTGAAATTTTCCTTATTTTCTGTTTCCAGTATTTTTAACCGTCGATCCACTTCCCTGACGCATTTGTCCTTGCTTTCCCTGCGGGTGGCCGAGGGGAAGAGGCCAGCAATTTTCTGATCTAATCGTTCCCTTAGTTCGCTGAAGGGATTTGCAAAGGCTGCATTATAGACGGTTTTGAAAAATTGCCGTTCTACTTTATCCAATTTTATTTTTTCCACACCCGCTCCTTCCACATACTTCATTAGTCTCTTGGTTCATTAGTCACTTGTTACATATTCATAGGTATTTTGAGCAATTTTGTACAACCCGTGTACATAAAATGCAAGAATATTCAGGAGAGATAGGTTTAAAAAAAAGATGATTTTTATAAACTTAATAAATTTCAATGGGTTAAAGAAAATGATGGCTGTGGCACATTCCTTGAAGAGAATTCTTGAGATAAGCAACACTTGCTCGGTAACCTTTGCTAAGCAAGTGGGTAATTGGAAATTACCCCTATCTCACGGGTGAAGGCCCGGGGAAAGAGGATACCAAAAAAACAATATATGGAGCCATATTTATGATTACAAGAATACTGAATTCAAGATTGCCTTTGATGATTTATACACCGGTCAAGGTATTTGAAGCCAGCTATTTTCACGCCATTTACCGGTCAGGCGCCCTGCCGGTCTTTGATACGGAGTTTTTAAGCCGGGATGAGATCCTTGAAAAAGCCATGTTGCTTGCCTTAGAACCCCTGAGTTTTGGCCTGCGCCTCTCCTGCCACGACCAGGAGACCATCGCCTCCCTGAAACAAAAAAACATAGCCAACCTTGATCTTTTGATTGTTCCCCTATCCAAGGAAGACGAGACGGCTGATTTTATCCATTTTGGTGATACAAAAATTCTTCTTGAAATTAAAGATATTAATTTGAATGAAAAAATAACAGCTGTTGATCCCCACGGCTTGATCCTCAAGGGGAACGAGGCTGCGGGAAAGGTATCCCGGTATTCTTCTTTCATTCTCATGCAATGGTATCTGAAAAATAACCCATTACCGGTTTTTGTCCATGGAGGAGTGGGCCGGTATACGGCCTCAGGAATGCTTGCGGCCGGCGTATCCGGGTTTGTGATGGACTCCCAGATGCTCCTGGCCGATGAGGCCCCGGTGTCGGATAATTTCAAAAAGCTGTTGGCCATGGTGGATGAGGG
>JAFLJU010000622.1 GCA_022712835.1 Desulfobacteraceae bacterium | reverse complement strand
ATTAATTTTACAAGGGAAGCCACCCCCCGAATGCAGGATATGATCGCCACCTTCGGGGAGCGGATTTCGGCAATTATCCTGGCAAAAACCCTTTTTGCCAAGGGATGTGACGCAAGCGTTGTTCTGCCCGAAACTTTGGGGATTATTTCCGATGGAAAATTTACCGATGCATCGGCCCTCATGAACCCGACACGCAAAAATATTGAAGCCTGGATGGACCTTTATATGGGGCCCCAAAAAATAATCTTTGTTCCCGGGTTTTACGGGGTTAGTGAACAAGGCGATATTACCACTTTTGGCCGGGGCGGGTCTGATTATTCAGCAGCGGTTGTGGCGGCGGCGGCAGGGGCATCCGTGCTTGAAATATGGAAGGACACCCAGGGGTTTATGACGGCAGACCCGGACAATATCCCCCAGTGTAAACTGATTCCAGAACTTACCTATGAAGAGGCAGCAGAACTTTCCTACACCGGGGCAGGCATCCTGCATCCCCGGACCGTCGAGCCAGTGAGGCAGGTGGGAATCGATATCGCCATTAAAAATACCTATCATCCAGATGCCCCGGGGAGCCTGATTACCCAAACAGGCACCACCACCCCTACCATTGTAAAAAGTGTTTCCTACACAAATGATGTGGCCGTGTTGAAGATATATGCATCCGGGGTAGGGGCCCGGCATGGTATTTTATCTCTTATCACTGAAAGTCTTGCCAAGGCCGGGATCAATATTAAATCCGTTGTTACTTCCCAGACCTGTATCAGCCTGTTATTATCCCGAAAGGATATTGAAAGGGGACATCAAAGTATTCAAGAAATCACCCCCTCTCCCTATCGGAAAGCTGCGGTTATCTGTGACGTGGCTCTGGTGAGTATTGTGGGGGAAGGACTTCACCAAAATAGGGGGATTGCTGCTAAATGTTTTACAGCAGTTTCCGATGCAAACGTCAATATCGAGATGATTTCCTTTGGTACATCCAATGCGGCATTGTATTTTCTGGTGCAGGAAAAAAGCCTGGACAGAACAATCAAGGCGTTGCATTCCATTTTTTTCGATGGTTAAATTTTGCCGTTTAAGAAAGACAAGAGGCGTCCTTAACCCAGTAAAGAACTGCTATTCCTCTTTTTTGAAGAAACGCTCTGGCCGATAACCCATCCCAGCAAAAGAACGCCGACCCCTGCCAGGAACCATTTAATCATTCCGGTTCTGAACAGATGGGTGGTTTGTTTTTCCAGTTGATCAAGGGCATTGACCAGCTGAACGTTTTGTTCTTCAAGTATTTTGTTCTTTTTTACAACTTCCAGAACATTCTGGGATTGCGCTTTCAGGGTGGCATAAAGGGTCTGGCTTTCCTTAAACTGACTTGAAAGGGCTTTGTTTTGATTTATTGCCGTTTTAAGATCGGTTGCCATGGCAACGGCCTTTTTTCCTTGATCGGATTCCTGGATTGCAAGTTGGGCTTTGAGTTGCGATAGCTCCTTGGCAAGGCTTTCAAGTTTGGCGGTAAGATTTGCCTTTTCTTGAGTTAATACGTCAATTAATTTGCTTTTGGGTAGTTCAAAGACAACAAACTGTTTGTCAACCCAGCCGGTTTCTCCGGATGTAAGCGCAACTTTATAATACCCGTTGTCTTCTTCCAGGATCGTTAGCGGGGTATCACTTTTCAGGGTTTGTATCACTTGAAAAGAGTTTCCAGGTCCTTGCCTGAATGTCAAAATAAGCATATCGGAAACATAGCCTGTTTGTGCCGGGCAATAGGTGGGAACGATCAAGAAAAAGATTACCAGCATCCATAAGCCTGTGAGGGGTTTTTTCATTTTTTTATTGCCTCTAAAATATTTTATATTCATTTTTGAATCCATTTTTGTTTATAATTTTTAGTTTCAATAGCAATCCTTGTGCTTTTTTACAATACTTGCACAATTAAAATCATAAAAAAAACTTGCCAAAGTGCGTGGAACAAGGGTATCAACAGGTGATGAATTACACGACAATTAGGTTTTTATAACTATGAATGATACTTCCTATAAAAAATTATGTATCGCCAATATACTGAATGGTCTTACAGAAGGGCTTTCCAAGTATTCCAGGCCGACCCGGGTGGCATTGATTTTTGCTGCCCAGCCGGAAGATCCCGTGTCGATTCTGGATCCCCAGGGGTTGTTGCGGGGTCATGAGTCAAAGCTGGAAGATGTTTTTTTTGCAGATGTAACTCAATGGCGTCTCAAAACTAAAGAAACGATTTTATCTCAACCCCGGGGCCATTTTATCCAGGAAAATGATCTGGAGTTGTCCGGCCTGATCTCCTATGGGGGGAGTACCAATGAATTTTTTTACCAGAGGTGGTTTACCGAGCACCATCCGGATATGTGCTCCATTCACCCCACGGAACGCTGGCTGGAACAGGCGGCATGTCTGCTGGTCCATGACTATATCACCCGGAATGCGCCCATTAATTCTTCCGATTATGTTTTGAAAAATTATTCTCTCCAGGCCATTGCCGATCATGTTGTGGATGTATGGGATAAACACCTGGAAATTGACGACAAAATTCAAGTTCCGCCCATTTTGAATGATATATTGAATATTTCAAAAACAAGGGAGGAGGGGGCCTGGGCCAGGGGGGTTCTGTTTTTTACCGACCCCCGTAGAATTGAATCCTTATCCTTTTTGACAAAAATTCAAAAACACGAGCGTCCCATGGTTTCCAATGTGAAACACATCCGCAAATTATTGGTGGCGGTTGAAAAATCAAATCGGAAACTGGTCTCCGACGGCAAAACCATTATCGGAATTACCGACAGCCCGGTTCCAGAATCTGGTATTGCGGCTGAGTTCAAGGGAGATTATGGTTTTTTGCGAATGGGCAACGAAAATATTGCCTCTTTTTTTGATGGCAGCTTTCACTCCACCACCCGGGAGGCCAAAATGGTGGAACTGGAGGAGTTGCTGCTGGATTCAGACATGGAAACCCAAGTATCCGCCACCCTTTTCAGGGTAGTTTCCCATTTGGTTCACAAAGCTGGCCACGCTCGCCATGGCTGCACCCTGGTGATTGATATGAACAAGACCCCCCTTAGTTTGTCCGGACATGTACTGGACCCGCCCATCAGCCTTTTGGAACCCAAAAATATCGATTTGGTCTGTTCCCTGTTGCGGATAGACGGTGCAGTTCACCTGGCTTTTGATGCAAAAATTCACGGGTTTAGTTGTCTTTTGGACGGGAACACCGTTTCCTGGGAAAACATGGCCAGGGGGGCAAGGTACAACTCAGCACTAAGATTTTCAGCTGGTAACAGCCGCGTTATTGTGGTGGTGGTATCGGCTGACAGGCCTGTGTCCATTATTTATAATGGAATTGAAATAAACGCATTCAGAGAATGGCATCCGGTTTATAATCATACACCGGATCTTCTTTGTCTGGAAAAATATTTAAAAGGAGTTCTTTTATGACACACGATCACACCCATGACCATTCTGCCTGCAATTCTCATTCGCACGATCACGGTAATGATACCGATCACAGCCATGGCCACACCCACGATCACGGCCATGATAACGACCACAGCCATGGTCACAGTCACGCCCACAGCCAGCCAAAGGAAATGACACTGGAGCAAAAGCTTACCACCCTGTTTTCCCATTGGATTGCCCACAATGACAGCCACAAGGATAATTTTTTGTCCTGGGCCGATAAGGCAAGAACGGGTGGTTTGACAGAGGTTGCCGATGCCCTTGAGCAGGCCGGTAGCCTGTCCCAGGAAGTGACAAAAAAATTAGAAACAGCCCTGGCAAACCTATCAAAATAGTGAGTGACCCCATGCTGGACCCCATGTTAGAACAGTTGGCAGGCCAGCGACTCATGCTGGGATTTGATGGCACCACCTTGAATTCGGAGTTGGAATCGATTATCCGGGAAATCAAGGCAGGTGGTATCATTTTGTTCAAGCATAATATTGAGTCACCC
Organism: Desulfobacteraceae bacterium; assembly: GCA_022712835.1. The sequence goes on along the minus strand of JAFLJU010000622.1, from coordinate 974 downwards.
GAGCAATTGATGCGGCTTTGCTCGGATGCCCAAGCCTGTGCAAAGAAAGCCGGTCAGCCGCCCCTTTTCATCGCGGTTGACCAGGAGGGGGGTGTGGTGGCAAGATTAAAACACCCCTATACGGAATTTGCCGGAAATCCCCATATCCATACAAGGGCGGATGCACAGCAGTTTGCTAAAATTACCGCCCGGGAGCTTTCAAGTGCCGGGGTCAATATGAACATGGCACCTGTGATGGATGTGGCACCGGCAGGGGTGGACAGCATCATGAAAGAACGGGTTTTCCCGGGGGATGCTGGGAACGTGTCGGAACTGGGTTCTCATGTGATTAATACCCTCCAGAATCACAAGATCATGGCCGTGGCTAAACACTTCCCCGGAATCGGCAGGACCATCAAGGATTCTCATTTCTTTTTGCCCCGACTGGATGTCGATCTTGACACCCTGAGGGCAACAGATATGAAACCTTTTGAGGCGGCAAGAGATGTAGGTGTCACCGGAATCATGCTATCCCATATTTCCTATCCCCGGCTGGATGACACCTGGCAGGCAAGTTTGTCTCCTTATATTGCCGGGGATCTTCTGAGGGACCAATTGGGATATGGGGGATTGGTTTTGACCGATGACTTAGATATGAAGGCCATCAACCATGATATGAAAACCTGTGTCCGCCAGATCATGGCATCACGGATCGATATTGTTCTGATCTGTCACAAAGGTCCAAATATCCTTATTGCACGGGAAGAAATGGTACATCTTCTGGCCGGCAATCCGCAATTGTTGGAATTGGGAAAAGCGTCCATGGAAAGAATTTTAGAAGCAAAAAAATTATATCTGGATGCCAAGTATATAGCTGTTTAGCAGCAATTTTTATTCCGCTCTCTCTCCAATTACTTTAATGGAGTCATGCTCCATTTGATTATGGTCGTTCCCATATAATTAAATTGTTTTTTAAAGTCAGAACAGCTGAGTTT
>JAFLJU010000143.1 GCA_022712835.1 Desulfobacteraceae bacterium | reverse complement strand
AAAATCAGGATGCACCATGGGCTCCCCGCCGGTGAGGAAAAATGTCCTGGCCCCCAGATCAAAGGCTTGAAGGAAAAAAGAGGTAAACTCTTTCAGTGCCATGGTGGCCGTGTCCGTCGGGGAACAGGAAAACATGCAATGTCGGCAGGAAAGGTTGCACTTGTCCGTGATATGAAACCAGCATTCCGTTAACCTAGAAAGCTGCAATAATGACCCGCGTCCCGGATATTGTCCCTGATCCACGGGCTGTATCAATTCATTGTAAAACTGCCGTACCCTGTCATGAAAACGGGTGTTATCGCTATCCACAGTAGTGGTGGTGGCCATCAAAGTTTGAATCAGCCGGTCTCCCGGGGGATTGGGCAGTATCCAGTCCGGTCCGTCGGGCAGCACATATACAGGGGTGTCATTAAAGGTCAGTCGGTGCCAGTCTTTTATATCCATATCCGTCCACATAAATTTTTGTTATTAATGCCGCCAGCCCAAGAAAACAGCGACTAAATCTTATATGACATTTTTCGGAGAATCACAAATCAAGGATGTGCATCTAAAAATGAGTTAGACGACAAGTAACTTGACAACGACCGGAATCAAGGATAAATTAGGACCCACAGATTTATAATTGACTCCTCGCCGATTCCAAACCGTACTTTTTAAATCGTTTTTTAAGCCGTTTTTTTAAACTTTATTTTTTTTCTTGATCTACATCAAGGAACCCCATCCATCCTTTACGCTATGATGCCCTCACATTTAATGTAAGACGGCATCGCTGGCGATGCGAAATGCACCGTTCTTTTTACACTAAGAAGGAGACACCATGAAAAAGAAAGATATCTCAAGAAGAAATTTCCTTAAAAAAACCACCCTGGCCGTCACCGGAAGCGCCCTGCTTCCCGCCATTCTATCCTCTAACACAGCCTTTGCCTCAAAGAAAAAGAAAACCAAAATGTTCTGCTACCAATGTGAACAGACCATGGGCGGCAAAGGATGTACCAGTATCGGTGTCTGCGGAAAAACACCTGAAGTGGCAGCACTCCAGGATCTTCTCATCTATACCCTCAAAGGGATTTCCATTGCAGCCGTTGCCGGCAGAAAAGTCAATATCTCCGATGTTGAAACCAATCGGTTTACCTGTCTGGCTATGTTTGCCACCCTGACCAATGTGGAATTTGACCCCTACCGGTTTGAGGATCTTTTATTCAAATCCGTCTCCCTCAGGGATAAGATGATCCAACGGGTAAACGCTGCCGGCGGCACCATTGACAGCAAAAGCGAAAGCCTGACCCTGAAACTCAAACCCACCGTGGAGGGCATGGCCAAACAAGGCGCAAGCTTCGGTCTCATGTCGGATACCGATGTGGATCCGGATATCCGCTCCCTCCAGCACATGCTTCTTTTTGGTCTCAAGGGGATGGCGGCCTACACCGATCATGCCGCAGAACATGACCAGGAAGATGAAGCCAATTATGAATATGTCCACCGGGGACTTGCTGCCCTGGAAGACAAAAGTCTGGACATGAATGCCCTTTTGGGCCTTGTCCTTGAATGTGGAGAGAAAAACCTTCGGGCCATGGAACTGCTCAGCCTGGGCAACACCGGTGCCTATGGAGATCCTGTCCCCACAAAGGTTCCCCTGGGAGCCAAGAAAGGCAAGGCGATCCTGGTATCCGGCCATGACCTCATCGATCTGGAAGCGGTTCTTGCAGCCAGTGCCGGGAAAAACATTTTTGTCTATACCCATGGTGAAATGCTGCCCGCCCACGGCTACCCAAAACTCAAAGAAAGATTTCCCCATTTCTATGGCCATTACGGCACAGCATGGCAGAACCAGAAAAAAGAGTTTGCCCAGTTTCCAGGGTCCATTCTCATGACCTCCAATTGTATCCAGAAACCCAAACAGTCCTACAAGAAGAACATTTTCACCACCGGTACCGTGGGAATGCCCGGCGTCGTCCATATCAATAAAAATAACCTGGGACCTTTGGTGGATCAAGCCCTGTCACTTCCCGGGTATTCAGAGGACAAACCTGACATGGAAATTCTGGTGGGATTCGGTCACAAAGCCGTCCTGGGGGTTGCTGATAAAATCGTGGCAGGCGTAAAAGACGGCTCCATTGGTCATTTCTTCCTGGTCGGCGGTTGCGACGGGGTGAAAAAATCCAGAAATTATTACACGGAATTTGTTGAGAAAGCACCGGACAACAGTATTATCATGACCCTGGCCTGTGGAAAATTCAAATTTTTCAAACAGCAGTTAGGAGATATCAACGGAATCCCCAGACTTTTAGATATAGGACAATGCAATGACACCCATTCAGCCGTCCTGATTGCCGTGGCCCTGACCAAAGCCTTTGACACCGATGTCAACGGACTGCCCCTGTCCTTTATCATCTCCTGGTATGAGCAGAAAGCGGTTGCAGTTTTGTTCAGCCTTCTCCATCTGGGGATCAAAGACATCTACCTTGGGCCCACCCTGCCAGCCTTTGTAACGCCCAATGTTTTAAATGTGCTGGTTAAAAACTATAACCTCACCCCCAATGGCACCCCGGAAGGCGACCTGAAGAAAATATTGGGATAGCCACAAGCAAGTCATTTTAATCCGCCAGTTAAGATCTCCATATACCCGCCGGGTATATGGAGATCTTTTTTTTTGGGGAAAATCAAAAATTCAGGTTTTCCCTGATTGCTTTTTTTATTTTTTCCTTATATGGAATTAGTATCTCTTTTCCCCCAACACGATCCATGTAATGGAAAAGGCGGAGCTATTTTTTTACATTCCTTTCACTCAACATCTCTCACAGAAAAGTCACGAAGAATTTCGCTAAAAATCCAGAAGACTTTTTAATTCTTTTTCTCAATAACTTCAAACATGAACACACCGGAAGTTCCCTCTTCAAGGTCCTG
>JAFLJU010000589.1 GCA_022712835.1 Desulfobacteraceae bacterium | reverse complement strand
GAATGAAGATTGTCACCCAAAAGGTCTGCAACCCTGCCTGTGATATAATCAAGATCGGCTTGAATTTTTTGATTTACCTGTTCATTATTTAAAATTGTATAGGTCATGTTAATTTGCCCCATTTTACTGTTAATCAAAATTATTAATCAGACTTCTTGAAGCACAATCCAACGGTTTATCAAGATTAAGTAAATCACATACGGTCGGGAAAACTTGCCGCATATCCACAGGTTCTTTACGGCAATGATGACCGACCTTATCTGACTTAATAATAAATGCTGCCTGCTGTCCGAAGTTTTCCGGTGCATAACCATGCATTCCTGTCACAGGTGTATTTCCCTGGTAATGGTTGGGAAAAATCAGACTGCCGGGATCAGCGAGAAACATCAGATCCCCGAAACGATTGTGGGGATAGTTAAGATGATATTTATCCTTGTCTTTTTGCCCCAGACAATGGCCGCCTTTTATTTTGCTTATTGTTTCTGAGATCATTTGACCTGCCCTGTCAGCAAAAAACCAGAAACGCGCCATTGTTGAATCAAGCATGAAAAGATAATCCTTACCATGGATAAGAGGCAGAGCAGCTAATGGTTTTATAAGATCAATATTTTTTTTAACCCTGATCATTCCATGGTCTCCCATGATGACGAAATTTACCTGTTCAAATCGTTTCCGGGCGATTTGATAAATTTTATGCAACTCCTGATCGATAACAAACAGTTCCTTTTTTATCTCATCCGATTCAGGCCCGAATTTGTGGCCAACGCCATCCAGGTTGCCCACATGGAAGAATGCAAACGAAAGGGGGGGAAACAACTCTTTTTGTACCCTTTGAAAGGCAGCTTTCATGGTCACCCTGTATTCCGGTGCTGCATGGAACAGGTATTTTAAGTGGTTGTCCCTGAGCAGGTCAAAAAGAGTCTTGTTTTCACCGCAAAATTGTGGTTGGTCAAGATTAACCTTCATTGGCAGGGCAAACCTGTTCAGCAGATGAAACGGTATTCCAGCTGAAGAGAGATTGGGGGAAGCGCTTTGCAAACGGGCTGCCTTAACGAGCAGTTTCCTTATGACTTTTTGTGGAAAGGTTGGCAACCTGTTCAAACTCTTTGGAAGAAATCGGGCCACTTTAAATGGGCTTTCTTCAGGATAATACCAGAACTGGGCTCCGCCGTCTGCCTGGTCTGGGTAGAGCCCTGCAAGATAGGCTGCATCCGGTTCAAAACCAAAAGTAGGTTTGACAGGAGAAAAAAATCCTTTCTGGTAAAGTTCATGCAAACAAGGTGTAAACTCTTTTTTGATATAGTCATGCCTGCAGGCGTCCAGCATTACGAATATGGTTATTGATTTCATTAAAATACAATTCCTTTTTTATAATTGTGCCATCGGTTTTCAGGCGTTTTAAAAGTCCGCAGTAAAAAAAAGTTATGGCATAATAAATGGTGTACCCCTTGCCGATGGGCTCTGTAAAAAGAGAGATAAAAATTATGAAGAACATGACAAGCATAGCTGAGATAACACCCGGATGAATGGGCAGCTTTTTAAATATGAGATCTGCCATGTCCTTAAAATGCATACAATGGAAAATGATCAGGAAAAACATGGCAATAATACCTGAGTCATACCCAACGTCAAGCCAGATATTATGGGCATAGGTATGGCCGAAAAAACCTTTCCTGCCGCCCAGAGGATTCTGGGCGATAATCCTGATACAGTTTTTCCAAAATTCTGTCCTTGGGGAATCACTGCCTTGTGTGGTAAACCTAGATACAACACCGTAGTGACTTAGGTCAATACTGGGCATAAACCGGATCAAAAGAATTGAAATTATGATAACACTTAACAGCAGTATGATTTTTGTGGTCAATTTCGCAGGAGTCAGCCTTTTGGGTCCAAAAATAATATTATAAGCACCAACAACCATTATCAGGCCAACCAGAATAACAAATGGTCCCCTATTTTTGAGAAGAACATTGGTATAAAATCCTAAAAGGATAAATAATAAAGATACCCCGACAATCAATAAATATTCTTTTTTTGTCTTAAAAATTTCATTTAACCCACCCAATATAATGACCGGCAAAAAAGCCGACCCCATATTGCCCTGAACTCCGAGAATCGGCCCGAACCCCCCGGGTTTCCCGGTCCAGATCATGATCCCTGTCCGGCCAGCCTTGGCTCCTCCTAGGGTCTGCTCAGCATAGATACTCACATTAGGAGCCATATAAATTGACAAAAAAGAGAAAACAACAAAGCCTGAAACCATTGCTAAAAGAATATATATGATTCCTCCGGGCCAGTTTTTCATCCGGCTTCTACCAAGGAAATGCCCGTATTTATAACAGGCCAGAAGGAAGAGAGGCTCCTTGATAAACTGAAATGGTTTTATGAAACCAAACATCAACAACGGGATATAATTGAAAAACAGATAGGCAATAAAAACAGATAACAAAATTGTTGGAATTCTATCAGCGCTTTTGTGGTCAAACCAGAATATCATTATAATTGTACATAAAAAAAAGAACCCTTGTGAAAGATCCGGGCAGTTCATCCCTACCCAGAAGAGATTGATCAGGGAAAGGTAAAAAAAATGATCTCTCTTTTTTTCAGGGTTCATGATTAATTAAAACTCCATAATATATGCGTTCAATATTTTTTATCTGTCAAGAATGAATTTGCAATTTACGAGCCAGACTGCTATTAGTGATATGAAGACACAATTCGATGTTATCCTGTTCCGGGATCAGATAGATATCACTGACGCGTTTAGGAGAAAAAGATGAAGGAAAATTCGAAATTCTCTATTCTATTTGTTGATGACGAAGAAAATATTCTTTCAGCTCTGAAACGATTTTTTATTAAAGAGAATTATCAGGTTGCGACAGCGACTTCGGGTAAACTAGCCCTGGGCCTTCTGGTCAATACCCAGGTCAATCTAGCTTTGATTGATCTGGCAATGCCCGGTATGGACGGGTTGACACTGCTTGAAAAAATAAAAAAATCATACCCTGAAACTGTGGTCATTATGCTGACGGGTCACGGAGGGGTAAGCGATGCAGTCAAAGCGATAAAGTTGGGGGCTGCTGACTTTTTACTCAAACCTTCTTCGCCGGAGGAGTTAAGGACTAAAATAGCTCATTTTTATCAAATCTGGAAATTAAAACATAACAATGACAAGCTGAAAAATGAACTGGTAAATCACTTTCAATTTGATTCCATGCTGGGTAATTCTGCCATCATGGTCAAGTTAAAAAAGATGATAGCCCAGGTTGGCCCGGGAGATGCGGCAATCCTTATCCAGGGAGAGACCGGTACGGGAAAAGAGCTTATTGCCAGGGCAATTCATAGCCATAGCGAACGAAAAAAGAATGCTTTTATTCCTGTGGATTGTGCTGCTTTAAATGAAACTTTAATGGAAAGCGAGTTGTTTGGGCATGTCAAAGGAGCCTTCACCGGAGCCCATATTGCAAGCCAGGGACTTTTTAAGGCTGCTGACGGTGGGACCCTGTTTTTAGATGAAATCGGTGAATTGCCAATATCAATGCAGGTAAAACTTTTAAGAAGCATCCAGGAAAAAGAAATAAGACCTGTTGGCAGTACAAAAACCATCCCTGTTGATGCCCGTATTGTCTCTGCAACAAATCGTGATCTTTCAGAAGAGATCGTAAAAGGTAATTTTCGTGAAGACCTTTATTACCGGATTAATATGATTGACCTTAGCCCCCCTCCTTTG
>JAFLJU010000244.1 GCA_022712835.1 Desulfobacteraceae bacterium | reverse complement strand
CTTATGGGGAGTTAATCTGTCAATGGCATCCAGGATTTGCGGGTCGCATTTATCGGTTAATGCAACCTTTTTAAGTTTTTCCATGGCGTTGGGGGTGCCGATTTGTTCCATGGCATTTATTGCATCGGATTTTAACCCCATATGATCATAGAATATGAATTCTGCCACTTCGTCAATTAAACTGTCCAGCTTTAGTTTTCCCACAGTCACAATGATCATGATTAACAGCGCTTCATCAGTCTCATTGGATAGAATATGTTTAAATAAAGGGGATAACTGAACCAGTTGTGATCGGTCGCCGTATTTCAAAAGAATCTCTGCAAAGGTAAAATCCAGGTGGGCTCTGTCCGTTGCCAGTTGAAAGAGGCGCTCCCGGGTGTCAGGGGAAATATTCGTTTCTCCCAGTAGAAAAGACAGCAGGGACAGGGCGGTCTTTTCCGGTGCCAGGGCCAGCATTTCAATCACTTCCTGGCGTTCGCTGTCCGGTCGGGACGCTAACATTGAAAGCACTTCTCTGGCCTGTTCAATTCTGGCGGTTTTAATCAATTGTCGAAGTTTGGGCAGATAGGATTCCATTGCTATCTCTCCTTGGGGGGCAGTCGATACCCCCTGGGGTTTTTCCGTTGCCAATTCCAGGTGTCCCTGCACATATCATCCAGCGTTTTTTTCGCTTCCCAGCCCAGTTCTTTTTTTGCTTTTGAGGGATCGGCAAAACAGACGGCAATATCGCCGGGTCTTCTGTCTGTGATCTGGTAGGGTATCTTTTGGTTGCACGCTTTTTCAAAGCCTTTTATCATTTCAAGTACGGAAAATCCTTTTCCCGTGCCCAGGTTGTAGGTCATTACCCCCGGTTTTCCGACAAGTTTAGGGAGTGTCTGGATATGGCCAAGGGCGAGATCTGTCACATGGATATAATCCCGGATCCCTGTTCCGTCGGGTGTGTCGTAATCCCCGCCAAAGACGCTGAGCCGGGGAAGAGAGCCTACAGCAACCTGGGAGATATAGGGTACTAAGTTGTTTGGCAACCCCTGGGGATCTTCTCCTATCTCACCGCTCTCATGGGCGCCCACTGGATTGAAATATCTCAACAAAGCGATGTGCCACTCCTTGTCCGATTGATACAGATCCTTGAGAACCTCTTCGATCACAAGCTTGCTCCTGCCGTAAGGGTTGGTGGCAGAGAGGGGGAAATCTTCAGTTATGGGAAGGGTTTTGGGGGTTCCATAAACGGTGGCAGAGGATGAAAAGACAAGGCTTTTTACAGCGTATCGGTCCATGACCGAAAGCAGGTTGAAGGTGCCGGTGAGATTGTTCTGATAATATTTTAAGGGAAGAGTGACCGATTCTCCCACAGCTTTCAGACCTGCAAAATGGATTACCGCATCAATTTTATGCTCCATAAATACTTGATGAATACTTAAGGGGTCAAGGAGATCCGCCTTGTAAAAGGAAAGCTTTTTGCCAGCTAATTTTTGAACCCGGCGTAAGGATTCTTCACAGGAATTGGAAAAATTGTCCAATACCACAACATCATAATTTTCCTTTAACAGCTCAAAACAAGTGTGGCTGCCGATATACCCGGCACCGCCAGTTACAAGTATTTTCATTTATCGTCCTTAAATGGCCTAGTGTGATGGATTTATTAAAATTTACAGAGTATTCAAAAAAACTTATTTAAAAAAATCTGGTAAATTCTACAGTTTTTACCAGGTTTTGTACAGGTGGTAATTTTTTTATTCGATAATAAACTGGATGAAATTTGGCAATCATTTACACAATTTTTTATGAAATTACCGGAAAAAAGACCATGGCGATATTGACAGGCAGAAGGGACGTGGTTAAAGTTAGGGTGTTCAGTGACGAAAAAACTGAAAATCCAACTTGAAATAAGGAGAGGTATAAAATGATTGAATTGACAGATCCTGCCAAAGCGCAAATCGATGATTATTTCCAGGGTAAAGAGCCTACCCCCGTAAGAATTTTTCTCAATTCCGGCGGCTGAGGTGGTCCATCTCTTGCCATGGCTCTGGATGAGCTAAAAGATACAGATGATTCTTTTGATGTTAAAGGGCTTAAGTTTGTTGTTGATAAAGAATTTATGGAAAAAGCCGAGGTTATTAAAATCGACTTTACCGGGATGGGATTCAGTCTTGATTCCAATATTGACCTGGGAGAGGCCGGATGCGGAAGTTGTGGTTCCGGCGGTTCCTGCGGCGACTGATAGTTTAAGCGTTTTAAAGTAAAGGTGTCCTATAGGGTTTAGGACACCTTTCCTTTATTAATAATAATATGAAGATTGATAATAGGCGGACTTTAATTTCTGGAGAACCTGTGCATCCGGTTTTATGGGATTCATGGCCTTGGGCGGCTCTGGTATGGTATGGGAATTTGAAAAACAGGTTCCTTGAATTTTAAGATTGTAGGCTTTGATCATAAGGGTTTCAAGGTTGATCACATCCTCGATGTTGTAGGCAAGAAGTGTATCCAGCGCCTTGGGGTTATTGTTTTTTTGATATTCCTCCCACAATAACACTGCAAAATATCCATCCACCCCATCCAGTTCCTGGCGATCTATCCCCAGGGCTTTTTCACATTTTTTTAAACCTCCCTTGAATCCTAAGCTTTTCAGAATATATCTTAAATCAATGTGGCCATGGGGTAACTGACAGTTAAAATAGTTTTGAATGAACGGCAGATCAAAACTCTTGCCATTATAGGTGACAATCACCTGATATTTTTTTATGTCGGAAAGAAAGGTGTCAAGATTTTTTCCCTGGACATAATATCGTGTCGTCAGGCCATCATACAGGGCAATTGTCGTGATGGTAGCATCTGTTTCAAGGCCTGTGGTTTCTATATCAAGAAAGACACAGCTGTCCCTGAATTCAGGGAAAAAACGAAACTGCTGGCTTGCCGGAAGCAAGGCTTCAAAATATTTCGCATTTTTATTTTCCAGGTGGCCAATGGATTCTCTTATCCCTTCCTGGATGACATGCGTTTTCTTACCCAGATTGTCGGTAAAATTCAACGCATCTTCCCAATTTCGGATGCCGGTGTTCCAGAGCTTTTCTTCTGTTGCCGCGCCAATGCCCGGCAGATGGCAGAATGTATTTTTGAGCATCATCGTTCCTTTTGGTTAAAGTTCTTGCTCTTATATCTTGTCTGGGCAAAATTTGACATAAAATATTGAACTCCCCCATAAGATCTTCCTTGGCTTGACCCTGATTCATTGTCGTGGTAGCTTGGAGGCCATTGGTATTAACCTCTATAAATCAGGATTATGTAATGACCCGATTGAAATATTCGATTTCCTTTGTGTTCCTTGTTTTGTTTATGGTTTTTTCTTTAGCCGGCTGCGGTGAAAAAGAAAAAGGGGATGAAGATCTGGTGGTGGGTAACTGGACCCAATACCGGAACCGGGCCTATATCCTTCTGGTTATAAGTCCGACGGGGAGTTGGAATTCATCTGTCCGGATTGCCGACGCAACGTCTAAAATTGTTAAATCCAAGGGAGATGCTCAGGGGGCATGGCATATAGAAGGCGGACAATTGATTTTTACGGTGATGGACTCCACCATCGAAGAAATTTGGGAAAAAAATGCCACCAGTTTTTTTGAGATCGTGGAACTGGGGAAACGGATCATGCTCCTCAAGGAGGAAAGCGGTCGGATTGCGGAATGGAAAAAAAGCCAACCTCAAAGATCGGATAAAGATGAAACGGTAACATCCGTGACCATTTCCATGAAACCTATCGTTGTAAATTTGAACAAGGATCGTTCAAATGACCCGAACCGATATCTGTGCTTGAAGATGAAAATGGTACTCAAGGAACTGATGCCGGACCAGACAATACCGGCCATGCATCCCAAGGCCCAGGAGTCGGCTATTCTCTTTTTAAGTTCCCTTGTCTATGAAGATGTTAAGGATTTTGACCAGGTTAAGATCCAGCGGTTAAAATTGATGGATGTTCTGAATCCTTATATGGAAGGATTTATCAAAGATATTGAAATAGAACATGTCATTATTGCAACCACCATTGAAAAGGTGGAAGAGTTTATCATCGAGCATACCATTGGGTTGCCAAAAGAAGATGAAGCGGAAACCGGGGAAAAAACATAAGGGTGGGGCTGCCTAATCCTTTGATTTTGTGACGAGCAACATTCCGGTTTCAATGGATATGGTGACATCGGTTTGGCTGAAATAATTGCTGATGCCTAAGGATGATCCCATGGAAATGGAAGCGTTTTTAAGGGGATATTCAAGCCCTTTCAAGGTAAGGCCGGTTACCTTGTCTGAAAGGGGGATCGCAGATAGAAGATCTCCTTTGTTCCCCTTGAGCCTGAGATGATCCGTGACTAGGTAAATTTCATTGTTGGCATCTAATATTCTTGATTTAATCCCTTTGTCTGAAAGTTTTCTCAATAAAAAAATATTGGCCAGTGTGTGATCCAGTCGATGGCCTGTCACCCCGATAAGTGTGATGTCGGTGGCCCCTTTTTTCAGGGCAAAATCAACGCAAAGGTCTGTATCTGTACTGTCTTTTCGGGACGGGTGGTGGATGAAGGGTGTGTGATTATTCTTAAAAAACTCCAGGGTCTCGGGATGAATTGAATCCATGTCACCGATGATGAAATCGGGGAAAAGATTCATCCCCCTAAGATGGGTTGCCCCGCCATCTGCTGCAATGATTAAATCCGCCTCGTTTAGGAGGCGTTTTATCTTTTGACTGAAGACCAGGTTACCGCTTGCAACAATAATACAATTCATGGGATCTTCATTAACATGAAAATACTTAGGTGAAAACAGGTATTATTGTTTCCCCTATTAAAATCTTGGCCTTGACACTTTGACACCTAACTTATATTTTCCGTGTAAACGTTAATGAATTGGCAAATGATCACCCTTTACAAAGGATTTAGTGGAAATCAACCCCATGTCTTGTTTGTATAAATATTGGCTAAAGGAATTTACCAAGCTTTTTTTGATCATCCAGATGATGATCCTGGTCCTGTTTATCTTTATTGATTATCTTTCCCGAATGGATAGGTTTCTTAACTCCCAGATCACCCTTTTTGAAGCATTCTGGTATGTGTTGTTAAAAGTCCCCTTCATGTTTGTCCAACTAACGCCTGCCTGCATTCTTTTGGCGGTTATTGCGGTGTTTGGGGTGATGAATCGGAACAATGAATTAACCGCATTGAAATCCAGTGGTATCAGTGTGTATTATCTTGTCAAACCCGCAATCTGGGCCGGAGTTTTTTTGGGCGGATTGATGTTTTTGCTCGGGGAAACCCTTATCCCCATTTCCATGTCAAAGGCAAATTATATTCGGTATAACAGGATGAGTAGCGATAGCAACGTATCTGTGGGCCGAAACGATATCTGGATAAAATCGGAAAAAAAACTGGTCCACATCAATTATTTTGATCCCATCAACCAGGTCATTGCCGGTGTCACTGCAACCACCCTGGGGGATGATTTTAAGATCATTGAAAGAATAGACGCCCAAAAAGGGATCTATAAAAAGGGAAAATGGATTTTTGAGGGGGTTGTGGAACAGCGGTATAACGCTGACGAAAATGATTTTGAAGTAAAACGGATTCCCCAAAAAACTGTTGTGCTGAAGATTACGCCCAAGGATCTGGGAGGAGTGGCCAAAAAAACCGATGAAATGAGTTTTATTGAACTCAAGTCCTATGTGGAAAAGGTGGAGTCCGAAGGATACGACCCCACCACCTACCGGGTGGATATGAACGGGAAACTGGCATTTCCCTTTATCTGCATTATCATGGCCCTGACCGGTGCGGCCACAGGGATGCGCTCCTTTGTTAAACAGAATATGCCCCTGGGTATTGCCATTGGGGTGGTCATCTGCTTTTTGTACTGGATGATATACGGATTTTGCCTGTCCATGGGGTATGCAGGGATTTTTCCGCCTGTCATTGCGGCCTGGGTGGTCAACCTGGTTTTTCTGTGCCTGGGGTCCATCTATTTGATTAATTCGGAATAGAACAAAGGCTAAGAACTCCATGATATTGATTTATCACATTTTGTTGACCCTGGTTTTTTTTCTGGCATTACCTGTTTTGCCATTGGTCTATCTGTTGTCGGAAAAAAGACGGGCCAATCTTCTCCAGCGTATAGGAATATGCACCGGGTTTGAGGAAAAAAAACCAGGCTCATTCCGAATCTGGGTCCATGCCTTGTCCGTGGGAGAAGTTCGGTCGGCCCTTCCTTTTGTCCAAGCCTTGAAGAAAAAAATACCCGGAGCCCAGATTGTTTTTACGGCATCCACGAAAACTGGTTTTGAAACCGCCCGGCAGTTGTTCAGCACTGACAATGGGGTGCCCGTAACACTTGGGTATTTCCCCTTTGACTTCTGGGTGTCTGTTTTAAGGGTTTGCCGGCTGGTTGAGCCAGACCTTGTCTGTCTTATTGAGACCGATTGCTGGCCCGGGTTCCTTCACCATATGAAGCGCAAAAAGATTCCGGTGGTATTGATCAATGCAAGAATTTCCAAGGGGTCCCTTAACGGATATTTGAAGCTGAAAGGGTTTTGTCCCCTGTTTTTTTCTAACCTGTCCCATATCATGGCCCAAACGCCTCTGGATGCACAACGATTTAAACTGATGGGTGTGCTGGAGTCACATTTATCGGTCATGGGAAATATAAAGTTTGACCAGCCATTGATTCATTTGGACGAATCGGCGGTGTTAAGCTTAAAAGCCCGGTTCGGCATCCGGGACCAGGACCTGGTCTTTATTGCTGGCAGTACCCATGAAGGAGAGGAAACAATTCTTCTGGAAGCCTTTGCCTCGGTGAAAAAAAACTATCCGAACCTGAAACTGATCCTGGCACCCCGGGATCCCAAGCGAAGTGAAAAACTCATGGGCCAGATAGCGTCTTCCTTTCATAAACCGGTTCTATTTTCGCAATTAACGCTGGCCCCTGGAGATCCGGATATTATATTGATTGATTCAATGGGAGTGTTGGCCACGGCCTATGCCATTTGTGATGTCGCATTCATCGGAGGCTCTTTGGTACCCCTGGGGGGGCATAACCCCCTTGAACCTGCCTTGTTTGCCAAACCCATTTTGCTGGGTCCCCACATGACGGATTTTTTAGAGGTCTCAGATCTACTGGTGGATGCCAATGGGGGGTTGCAGGTTGAGTCCGTTTTCCAGATACACACGCATCTGGAAGCGGTGCTGGGAAATGATGCTTTGGCAAAACAGATAGGGGCAGCAAGTTTTCAAGTATTTTCTGAAAATACGGGAGCCGTTCTCCGTACCCTCAAAAAGATGGAGGATCTTCATTTTGTCTGAATCTTTTCTTACCCTGCTGGAAAAAAAAATCACCCGGATTTCGGACCGGGAGTATGATCCCAAAATTTTTTCCTTTGAGCATTTTCTGGTGACAGCCTCTCATCTTTATCAGAGTGCTTCTATCCTTCGGCTCAAATTGTACCGGACCGGTCGGTTAAAATCCAAACGGCTGCCCTGTTTTGTTATTTCCATCGGTAATATCATGGCAGGTGGGGTGGGCAAGACCCCCATGGCCATTTATATTGCCGAGCTGCTCATGAAAATGGGAAGACGACCCGTTGTCATCAGCCGTGGATATCAAGGCAATCTTGGGGCAGATGCCGGGGTGGTCGGTGATGGGGAGACTATCTTTTTGGATGCCCTGGCTGCCGGAGATGAACCCCATATGATGGCCCGGCGGAAAACCTTCCCGGTTGTGGTGGGAAAGGATCGGTATCTTGCCGGGAAACTGGCACTTGAGCGCTTGAATATCGATGTGATTGTTCTGGATGATGGGTTTGCCCATCTGGGGCTGGAAAGAGACTTGAATCTTCTTTTATTTGACCATGACCGGCCTCTGGGGAATAACCGGGTGCTGCCAGCGGGAAGACTGCGGGAAACACCGGCCATGTCAAAACCTCGTGCCCACGCTATTGTGCTCACCCGGAGTCCTGAAGGTGAAAAAGTCGGTCAACCAGAAGAGGTCGGTCAACCAGAGGTCGGTCAACGAGAAAAAACAGGTTTAAAAGAAAAAACTCGCCAAATCGATATCACCCGTCAATATGACGGGCTGCCCTTGTTTAAAACCAGTCACCAGCCGTTTTTGCTGGACATTTTGTCCGGGAAAAAGGGGGCAGGGCCAGGCAGTCAAACGCTTGATTCTCTCAAGGGTAGATCCTGCGTGTTGTTTTCAGGGATTGCCAATAATAATTCATTCCGGTCGGCAGCAGAAGAACTTGGAGTAAATGTGGTGGATCACCTTGAATTTAAAGACCATTACCGGTATAAAAGGGCTGATATTTTAAGAATACAAACAAGAGCCAGGGAAATGGGGACCCATTTGATTGTCACCACGGAAAAAGACTGGGTGAAATTGGACCGGCAGATCCAATGGGATGCCGATTTGGCAGTGGTCGGCGTTAAAATTAGATTTGAGGACCCCAGTGCATTTGAAGGATTTATAAGATCAAGGTTGAATGAATGAGTGACGAAAAAATTTATAAATTGTTAAAATTGCGGCTTTCAAGGCAATCATGTTGATGGGAAAAATCAGACTCAAAAATAGCCGTCAGCCCCGCATCCTGATCCGGGCAGCCAATTGGGTGGGAGATGCCATCATGACCACCCCGGTGATCCGGGGGGTTCGCAAAAATTTCCCGCAAGCCCATATTACGGTGCTGGCAAAACCCTGGGTGATTCCGGTGTATGAGAATAATCCCCATGTGGATGAGATCATGGTCTATGACAATACCGGCCGGCATAAAATGGGCATGGGCACCCTGCGTCTGGCCTCGGATATGCGAAAAAGGCAGTTTGATCTGGCCATACTCATGCAGAATGCATTTGAGGCAGCCTTGCTTGCCTTTTTGGCAAGGATCCCAGAAAGGGTGGGATACAATACCGATGGTAGATCTATGCTGCTCAACCGGTGTGTACGCCTGGACCCGGCCTTGAAAAGGGGGCACCTCATTGATTATTACATCGGCCTGCTCAAAGGATCAAAACTTGAATCAGATGGCAGACAACTGGAGCTGGTTATCGACGACCCAGACAAAGAGTTTGCACAAAATCTGTTAAGGGAAAATGGTCTGGGGGGAAACCGATTGGGGAAAAAAAGACCCGTTGTGGGCATTAACCCCGGTGCCACCGGCGGAACGGCCAAGCGATGGTTTCCCGATCGATATGCCCAAATTTGCCGGCAGTTGTCACATGAATACCAGACAAAGATTCTTCTTTTCGGTGGTCCTGCCGATGGGGCGCTGGGCCAGGAAATTATGGCAATGGCACCGGGGTGCTGCATCAATATCGCAGGGAAAACAAGTCTTGCCCAGGCTTTTGCCCTGATTAATAATTGTGATTTGTTTGTGACCAATGATTCTGGGCTCATGCATGCTGCGGCTGCTTTGAACGTGAACCAGGTGGCCCTTATCGGTTCCACAGACTTTGTTGCAACTGCCCCCTCAAACCAGAACAGCATCATGGTCCGGGAGCCCACATCCTGTGCCCCCTGCCTGAAAAATGAATGTCCCATTGATCACCGGTGCATGACCCGCATTACAGTGGACAGGGTCATGGAGGTCTGCCGGTCTGTTTTGGGCTGATTTGATCTGGCCCCATTGGGGCTGGGCCAATTTGAACTGGTCCAACTTGAACTGGGGTTATGGCCACGGGGAAGAAAAATAAAAATGCCAGGAGGAAATTATTCTGTTTAAATCTATTAAAAATATTTTGATTGTCAAACCCAGTGCTCTGGGCGACATTGTTCATTCCCTGCCTTTTTTAAATGCCCTGAAAAAAGGGTTCCCCCATGCCAGGATCGATTGGGTGGTGGCCCACGGCCTTCATACTTTCTTGGAAGGTCATCCCATGATCAATAAATTGTGGGTGATCAAAAAAGATCAGTGGAAAAACTTACGGAACCTGAAACAGACTGTTAAAGAAATAAATGATCTTCGTCGTGGGCTTGGCGGGGGGGGGTATGATGTGTCCATTGATCTGTCCGGGCTATTCCGGTCCGGGGTAATTTCCTATTTTTCAAAGGCTAAAATCCGTCTTGGGTTTAATGAGTCCGACGAGGGCAGTCCATTTTTTTATACCCATAAAATTCATGGAAGCATGGATATCCATGCCATTGATCGGTATCTGAAAATTGCCCAATTCATGGGATGTCCCATTGATGAAATTGCTTACCCCTTTGCCCCCTATGACCCTTTCCCCAAAATTTGTCGCAGTCTGCCTGCCTCCTATGTGGTGATGAGCCCTTCTGCCGGAAAACCGGCCAATCGGTGGCATGCTCATAAATTTGGCAAGTTGGCATCAAAACTTAACTTGCCCGTTGTGGTGATCAGTTCGGCTGGTGAGGCAGATATTGCCCATGAGGTGGTGATGCATTCCAAGGGGAATGCCGTTTCCATTGCAGGGAAAACAAACCTTAAGGAGCTGTTGGCGGTGATCAAGGGCGCCCGGTACTTTATTTGTAATGATACCGGTCCCATGCACATGGCAGCCGCCTTAAATATTCCGGTATTTGCCATTTTCGGTCCGGCCAACCCTATCCGTACCGGACCCCACGGCGGCGGACCCCACGTCGGAAAACCAAATAGCACTATCCATACAGTTCTTCAAAAAAACTTGGATTGCTCGCCCTGTTACCGGCAAACCCCCTGCGATAATTACCGATGCATGGAGGAGATGAGCGTGTCTGATGTATTAACGGCAATCCAGGAAAAAAATCATCAGGAGAAAGGTCTGGTATCATGAAAATATCCGTCATTGTTCCCACCTACAACCGCCCAAAGGCCTTAAAAAAGGTTCTGGATGGTCTGGCCTGTCAGACCTGGCCGCCCCATGAGATTATCATTGCAGATGATGGCTCCACACAGGAGACCGCCCGGATGCTTGCTTCCTATATGAACAGATTGCCAGTGCATCATGTTTGGCAGGAAGACGAGGGATTTCGACTCTCCAGGATCCGAAACAAGGCAATTTTGAAAGCCCAGGGAGATTACCTGATAATGTTAGATGGAGATTGTATCCCTGAGAAACATTTTGTAGAAGATCATCTTTCTCTGGCGGAAAAAGGGTGTTTTTTCCAGGGGAAACGGGTAATTGTTAATCAAAAGAGTGAACCACAATTTACCTTTGTTGATATGGATTCCTTTGCCCGGCGGTTGGTCCATGCGATGAAATTGGATATCTCAAACAGTCATCATATTCTTAGAATTCCTCTTTGGCCTGCCCATAAGACGCCAAAACTTTCCGGTATTCGGGGGTGCAATATGGGATTTTTTAAAAAAGATCTTGTGGCGATTAACGGCTACAATCAGGCCATCCAGGGGTGGGGCAGAGAGGACCAGGAAATTGTTGTCCGGTTGTATAAATATGGTCTGAAGCGAAAAGAAAATCCCTTTAAAGCCATTTGTTATCATTTATGGCATAGGGAAAATTCCCGTAATAATTTGGAAAAAAATGATAAAATATTGGAAAATGCAATTGCTTCGACCGCTTTTTTTTGTGAATCCGGATTAACTCAGTTGGTCCCCAACGATGCGCGTAATATTGATGAACGTAATATTGATCAGCGTAATATTGATGAGCGTAATATGAATGTTGAGAGTAATATGAATGAAATTGATTAAAAACTATTTGTTCCGGATCTCGGTGGATGATGCCCTTTTCGGGTGTGTTGCATTAATCTTTTTAGTCTTGCCAACCGGCACGGCACCGCCATTGATCGGCATGGGACTTGCCTGTGCTGTTTGGCTATTTTCTGGACGTTTTCTACAGGTGGGTTCGGTTGTGAAAAGACAATGGTTCAGGCCGGTGATCCTGTTCATTCTCCTGCCCTGGATCGGTATGACCTATTCCCAGAACCTGGATCTTGGTATGGATTATGCCACAAAGACCCAATACTGGCTTGCAGCCGTTATCACCGCCGGTTGTTATATGAGTGAAAAACGTCTCTTTATTGTTGTCTGTGCATTGTGGGCCGGTCTTTTTGCCGGGGCGGTCCTGGCCTTGATTCAATTTATTGGGCTGGCAGCTCCCATAAAGGTTGGTTTTTTAGGGTTTGGAATCGTGTATACCCTGGTTTCCATGTATCTGATCATCGGTATTCTCATGGCCGCTTTTTATTTTAAACGAGCAACAAGCTTGGGGTCAAAGGCAGTATTGCTTTTATTAATTATTGCTTTTTTGTTTCATCTGACCGTGTTGCAAGGCAGAAGCGGGTATTTGATATTTATATTGATATCCCCCCTGGTGGCCCGGGATCTTACCCATGGGTTTCCCGTAAAAATAAAGGTATTGGTTTGTGCAGGGCTAATATTATCTCTTTGCCTGTCACCGGTTGTCAGAAATCGGGTGATTGATTCCTTTGCCACCTACAATGAAAACAAAGAAAAAATATTGGCAGGAGAGCCTGTCAAGGAAATGCCACGATTTTTTATGGTCAGAGAAACCCTTGATGTGATGAAAAAATATCCCCTCATGGGTGTCGGTACCGGCAGCCTGCCCGAGATTACCAGGGCACACGGCCATACTCTGGAACATCCCCATAATAATTTTTTATATATGGGCGTCAGTTTTGGAATTGTCGGCATTGTTTCTTGTTTTTGGTTATTCTGGAATTTATTTGCCCGTTCTTGGCGGGTCCTGAAAACCCCTGTGGGCTATTTTGTTTTTTCCACCGGCCTGGTTTTGTTTCTGGGGGGGATGCTTGATACCCAGATTTTAAATACCGGTACTCTGCTGATGCTATGCTTGGTCTATGGGTTTTTGAACCATTTGGAAGGTGAGCCTAAAGGAACTATTTGATGAAAAAAATATCCGTCTATATTATTGCGTTTAATGAAGAAGAAAAAATTAAAGATGCCCTGGAAAGTGTGGGATGGGCAGATGAAATAATTGTGGCCGATTCCTTCAGCACCGATGGAACTGTTGAAATAGCAAAAGCCCATGGTGCCAGGGTGGTTCAGATCCCTTTCAATGGGTTTGGCAGTTTGCGAAATGATGCCATTGCCGCCTGTAGCCATGACTGGATATTCAGTCTTGATTCCGATGAACGGTGTACCCGTGGTGCAAAACAGGAGATCCTTGACATTATAAATGATCCTGGCAGTCTGGATGCCTATTATGTGCCCCGGCGCAATTTTTTCATGGGCAAATGGATCCGGCATGCTGGTTTCTATCCGGATTATAGACAGCCCCAGCTTTTTAGAAAAGGGGCTCTGGTCTTTAAACCCGATGCGGTCCATGAACGCTACGAAGTGATCAGTGAAAATCCCTGTGGGTACTTTAAGGCATTTATCAACCAGATTCCCTTTAAAAATCTGGAAGAGGTGATCCACAAGGCCAATCGATACTCCACCCTGGGGGCGGAAAAAATGGTTGCATCCGGTAAAACGCCTGGCATGTTCAAAGCTGTTCTCCACGGTTTTTGGGCCGCTTTTTCTCTATATTTCCTAAAATTGGGATGCCTGGACGGGTGGCCCGGATTTATCATTGCCTTTGGTAATTTTGAAGGAACTTTTTATAAATATGCCAAGTTTTACTTA
>JAFLJU010000578.1 GCA_022712835.1 Desulfobacteraceae bacterium | reverse complement strand
TCAGACAACATCCAAATATTACTCTTATAAGTTGCTGCCTCAACAATGGCCTTAAGATCATCGGGCAATGAATTCCATGCATCCTTGTTTATCATGCATTCAAATGCCGTTCCAAATTCATGCCACCCAGGATAATAATAATATTTAGCGGCTTTATAAAAACCCAGTTTCAAATCATGATAGGGGCCAACCCATTCGGTTGCATCAATGACCCCTCTTTCAAGGTTGGTATAGATATCGCCACCTGCCATGAGAATGGCACTCCCTCCTGCTTTTGCAAGGACTTTACCAGCTAGGCCCGGAATCCTCATTTTTAGACCCTTAAAATCCTCCATGGAGTTGATTTCTTTATTAAACCAACCACCCATTTGAGCACCGGTGTTTCCTGCCAGAAATGGTTTCAAGTTAAATTTTGAATAGACCTCTTCCCAGAGTTCCATTCCGCCACCGGCTAAAATCCATGCATTGATGGATTGTGCATTGAATCCAAAGGGTACGGCTGCAAAAAACTGGGCTGCCGGAACTTTTCCCG
This sequence comes from Desulfobacteraceae bacterium, assembly GCA_022712835.1. The sequence continues at coordinate 4,625 of JAFLJU010000578.1, read as the reverse complement.
CCCAATAATAGGAAGCCGCATGGCCCATTTCAACCGTTCCCTGGCTAACGGCGTCAAAGGTCCCCATGGCAGGCACTAGCTCTCCACCGCCATAAACTTCAATCTTCAATCTCCCGCCGCTCATCTCATCTACCCATTGGGCGATCTTATCCGCACTTTCCCCTAGCATTGGGAAATGAGGGGGCCAGGTGGTACACATTTTCCAGCGAAATGTTTTTTCTTTTTTTGCCATTGCCGGGACTGCACTGGCTGCGATTCCAGCTCCGACGGCTGCTGCTCCAACACCCACTTTTTTAATAAATTCACGTCTGTTGTTCTTTTCCATGGAAATCTCCTTTTTCAAGTTAACATTTCTAACGGCTAAAGTATGACAAGGCAAAATAAAACTACGCCTTTTTCCCAAAGATAAATATTGCTAAAATTCACTAGCTACAAAGAATAAAGATCATTAATTTACTAAATTCCGTTTTAGTCAAAAACTCCGTACCAAGTCAAGTAATATTCCAGAATTTCATTCATGGTGTTCTTTTTTGGGGTTAAAAAACCGAACCTTTACCAGGGTATCCAATATTTTCTGTTCGTGGAGTGACTCAAAAAATAATTCCATGGCCGTGACTTTCAGGGGATCCAAGTCACAGATTAAAAGGTCATAGTAGCGTTTGACAAGAGAAGAGCTTAAATTCAACTTTTGGGTTCCCGCTGCTATGACTTCGTCAATATGGGCATACCCAAGTTTTTTTGAGGCATATAACAGATCCAGGACCTGCCCCACCTTTTCAGGATGTCTTTTTGCAAAGGATTCTCTGACCACCCACACCGCAAACACAAAGGGCAATCCCGTCATCTCATACCAGATACCCCCCAGGTCAAAGCAATGGACATATCGTTCCTGCCAAGGCTGGGTCAGGGCTTTATCCCCAATAACCATGACTGCATCCACCCCAGAAGGGATAATATTGATATCTCCCACCGACCCCACTTTGAAATGAGGATAGACCTTTCTCTGGGAAAAAATCATCTTTAAAAAAGAGGCTGCAGAGGCCGATTCCTGGGAAAACATCACGGTTTTTTGATTCAGATCGTCCAACTCATAATTACTGGCACAAATAACACTTAACACGTTGCCATGGCAGGAGATGGAAAGATCGGGAAGAACAAGAAGTTTTTCATGGTTCATGGCATAAAATGCCGCCGATATGGGACTAATTTCAATCTCCCCGGTCATAATTTGCCGGTTAAGGGCAGACGGGACATCGGAAACCATGGTAAGCCAATCGGGCAGCAACCCGTTATCAAGACCATAGTAAACAGGAGAGGCGTTAATATAAGATATTTTTCCCAAAGATATTCTAGGTTTCATGGGTGATCAAGCCGTCCATAAGTTCTGATTTAGTTTTCACATTTAAATCCACATAGATAAATGTGGCGTTCTTGCCTTTGTCAAGGGTCCCGGTGAGATGCGAAAGCCCCAGGGCCCTGGCCCCGTTAATGGTTGCCATGGCAAGAATCTGCCCGGGATCAATCTTTGGATAATGATGCCTTACAAACCCCATCTCATCAAAAATACTCAAGGAATCACATGAGGCAAGGCTATCCGATCCAAGTGCCGGGGCCAGTTTTTTTTCCAGCAGCTTGCCGATATCCGGTAAGCGTTTATGAAGGTTATAATTGCTTCGGGGGCACAGGCATATCCGGGTACGGGTTCGGGCAAGGATATCCAGATCCAATGGGTCGACATTGAGCAGATGAACCGCAAGAGTAGATGAATCCAGAACACCCAACCCATCCAGATATTGGACCGGGCTCTTTGAACCAATGGGCCACAGGTCAGTGTCAATCCCTCTGGATGCAAGGAATTCTTTCCATTCTCCCTTTTCCCCTGATATAAATTGCGATTCCGCATCTGACTCAGCCAGGTGGATGGAAAAGGGAAGATTTAGGTCCCGTGTCTGTTTTTTGACCTCTTGCAGCAAAAACGGATCGGTTGTATGGGGGGCGTGGCCAGCCAGGGAAACCCACAGGAGATCTTGCTTTTGATCTTGCTTTTGAATTTGGGTTTTAGGGCGGGAAGCGCCCAAAAACTCCTGGAACCAGACACCTGAAAGGCCTATACTCTGGACAATTTCTCTGGTAAGCCCCAGGGTGGATATTTCACCTATATATCCAATCCCCTGGTCAAAAAGTTGGCCTGCAGCTCTTTGGGCCTCCCTTACCAAAACGGCCTCTCCTAAAGCGTCTCGTTTCTCCAGCAACGCCTTAACCCAAGCCCCAAACCCCCGGTCAAAAGGAAGGGTATTTTTCAACGCCGACAATTCCAGGTGAAGATGGGCATTGATAAGACAGGGCATGATCACCCCGGGTCCATGATCAATGATATTGAGTCCCAAGGTATTTGAGGGGGAAGCCTTATAAACATCGGTTATAACGCCGTTTTCAACTTCAACGCATCCGTTTTCAATGACCTTATAAGGGTTTATGAGTACCCATCCTGCCCGATGGACGGTTCTTTCCCCAGGAAAATCCTGGTTTAAACAACGGATAAACTCAACCCTTTGGGTAGCAGGGTTCATAAGAGATTGTAATAACAATCCCGTTGCCGGGGCTCAAAGCCTGCGGTTATGATCAAATGCTTCAACTCCTTTTCCGGGAGCATGAAGTTCACACCTGCCGATGCCACAACGTTTTCCTCGATCATGGTGCTGCCCATGTCATTGGCACCGAAAAACAAGGCGGTCTGACCAATTTTATCCCCCTGGGTAACCCATGAAGCCTGGACATTATCAATATTATCCAAAAAAATTCGGCTCAGAGCCAACACCTTGAGATATTCAACACTGGTTTTCTTTGTTACGTTGATCTTTGTATTCCCTGGCTGGAAGGTCCAGGGGATAAAGGCTGTAAACCCATGGGTTTCATCCTGGAGCGACCGGATCTTTTCCAGGTGGGCAATGATATGGAAATCCTGCTCAAGATGCCCAAACATCATGGTGGCACTGGATCTCATCCCCACAAGATGGGCCTGACGCATCACCTCCAGCCACTCTTCTGACAAACATTTATTGGGAGAAACCTTTTGCCTTATATCATCATCAAGGATTTCAGCCCCCCCTCCGGGAATGGAGGCAAGGCCTGCTTCTTTAAGGATGGCAATGGTTTGGGCCACGGACAAATTGGATTTTTTAGCAATGAAATCAATTTCCGGGGGGGAAAACCCATGGATATGAATATCAAATTTACTCTTAATAAAGGATAGCATATCCACATAAAAATCAATTTCAAGATCCGGATGCATCCCGCCCTGGAGAAGAATCTGAGTTCCCCCTAGGTCAATGGTTTCCTGAATCTTATCACTCAATTCTCGTTTTGAGAGGATATACCCCTTCTCTAGAGGTTGATAAAAGGCACAAAACCGACACCCGGACACACAGATATTGGTATAATTGATGTTCCGATCCACCACATAGGTGACCCGCCTTTCCGGATGAAGATAAAACCGTTTCTGGTTGGCAAGACTGCCAAGGGTCAGAAGGTCGGCGTTTCGATAGAGATCAAGTGCCTCTTTGCTGTCAATCCGTTCGTGGTTTTCTATTTTTTTGATGATCGTATCTATGCTCATTTGTCATCCATTTTTCGTTTTGGTTCCATTCAAAATGGGATTATAAAAAGAATCCCTCTGGACCGGTTCAAACCCCGCGGACCGAATCATCCCCTCCATCTGATCCTGGGTCAGCCCCTTGGCAGATGTGGCGCCAGCTGTGTGGGTGATCCGTTCTTCAAAGATGGTTCCATCCAGATCGTCGGCCCCGAAATTTAATGCCACCTGGGCAAGGGGTTCTCCAATCATGACCCAATAGGCCTTAATATGGGGAAAATTGTCCAGCATCAGGCGGGCTGCTGCCACATTTTTTAAGTCATCCATGGCCGTTGTGGGGGGAAGATGGGAAAGCTCTGTGTTCTGGGAATGAAAGGCCAGGGGAATAAAGGCTGAAAATCCATGGGTTTCATCCTGAAGTTCCCGCAGGGCAATCAGATGATCCACCCGTTCCTCCAAGGTTTCAATATGCCCATAGAGCATGGTGGCATTAGTCTTGATCCCGGCACGGTGAACGGTTCTCACAATCTCAAGCCAACGATCATGACCGATTTTTTTAGGAAAAAGTGCGTCATGGATCCGGGTATTCAATACCTCTGCCCCACCGCCGGGCATCATTTCGAGTCCGGCATCTTTGAGCTGCCCCACGGTTTCTTCCAGGGAAAGACCGGACAACTTGGACAGATAATCGATTTCCACACAAGTAAAGGCTTTGATGGTCGCCTTTGGCCGAACTCTTTTTACGGTCTTCAAAAGATCAATAAAATAGTCAAAGCTAAGGGCTTCATTGAGGCCACCCACAATGTGAAGCTCTGTCACAGGCTCCTCAATCCGTTCCATAAGCCTTTTTTCAATCTGCGCCATGGACCAAACATAGGAATCCTTTTCACCGTTGTCCTTGGCATAGGCACAGAATCGGCACCGGTTCTTACAGATATTGGTATAATTCAAATGCTGATTATAGACGTAAAATGCTTTGTTTCCATGGTGCTTGAAACGGACATAATTGGCAATATGACCTAAGCCCATAAGA
>JAFLJU010000268.1 GCA_022712835.1 Desulfobacteraceae bacterium | reverse complement strand
CCAAGGTAACAAGATGTTCAGGTTTTCCTGTCATGAGCCAGCTGGTGACAAGGTGTTCCATGGTTCCGATAATAATTGAACGGGTGAGATAAACATTAATATCATTCTTAAATTCCCCCGCATTAATTCCTTCTTGAATGGTATCATCAATGATTCGCAATCCTTTTTTAATTTCCAAATGGCCTTTTGTATTCAAAAACTTTTTATTGTGCTTCAGGATAAGCATGAGAATTGATGCATTATCAGGGTTTGTTTCATTGGTTGTAAGGAAAATGGAAATAATGGATCTCAGTTTGTTTCCCGCCCCCCTGATGAGCTTAAGATGGAATTCCATTAATTTAAAAAGTTCGGATGCATTTTTTGTCGGGACGGAAAATAAAAGGCCTTCTTTTGTGGAAAAATACTCATAGATAGAGGCTTCTGAGATTTTAGCTTCTTTGGCAATTTCAGATATGGTTGTATCCTGGAATCCCTTTTCCCCAAATATACGCTCAGCTGTTTTGAGGATCTGAGTTTTCCGGGCTTCTATTTTGATAAAATTTGACATTTCTTGCCTTTTTGTTGGTTCAAAAAACTGCCCTGATCACGCTTTCATCAAAGATTAAGTGAAATTCTAAAGTCTGACTGTTAAAATGTCAAGCAAAAAATTGTATGACTTTTAAAGTTGGTTTTGAATCCGGTGTTATGATGGGGTTTTTAATTGAATATACAGTATGTTAGTGAGGATCATTATTTTGGCTGATAATTGTGTTTGGTGATCGTTTTAAGGCATACACTTATACGTGTTACAAAATAAAAACTTATATATGATACTGATTTTAAAGGCGATGGCAGGGGAGTGCCCCCATCGCCTTTAAAAAAACAAATCTTGTTTCTTTTGGGTTTTTAAACGGTGTTCCCTTTTATTTAATGGATATAATAGTGTAAGACTGTTAAAAAAATACGAATTGTGTCAGCCGGTCACTTCTTCCCTTAAAGCGCGTCTCAGAATTTTTCCAACAGCACTTTTCGGAAGCGCATCTCTTATTTCAACCACCCGGGGAACTTTAAAGGTGGCCAGGTGTTTGCGGCAATAGTCAATAATATCCTCCGGGGTAACCTTCTCTTTAGCTTCAGGTGTTAATACCACAACCGCTTTGACGGTTTCGCCGCGGTATTCGTCTGGAATACCGATAACAGCCGCTTCTGCAACCCCGGGGAGCTGATAGATAACATTTTCAACTTCTGTCGGTGCAAGGTTATATCCCGAGGCAATAATCAGGTCCTTTATCCGGTCAACAAAATGAATAAAATCTTCAGTGTCGATAAATCCCCTATCTCCGGTTTTGAACCATCCATCAGGAAGAAATGATTCCCTGGTCTGTTCTTTTTTGTTCAGGTATCCCCCTGCCAGCTGGAGACCCCTGTATGCGATTTCACCTTCTTCATTCCTGGGAACAATATTGCCCTTCTCATCAATGATTTTCGTTTCAGAAATAATAGGAACACCGATTGATTCTGATTTTTCCTTGATGCCGGGAATTGACATGATCCCGCCGGAATTTGTTTCCGTCATTCCCCAGCCGCTGACCAGCTTAATGCCCGTAAGCTCAAGCCAGCCTTTTTGAACTGCATGGGGCACTGGTGCGCCACAGGCAATTGTAAAGATCAGGCTTGATAGATCGTGTTTTTCTGTGAGTTTTTTTTGGCCAAACATTGCAATATATAAGGTTGGCGGCGCAAAAATCACATTTACCTTATAGGTTTCAATAATTCTGAATGCATCTTTTACATCAAACATTGGGATCGGAATTACCGTTCCCCCCTGGTATAAAACCGGCAATAAATGGAGGTAATACCCGGCTGTGTGAAACATTGGCATAATTGAAAAATTTACTTCATGATTCCAATTTTTAAATGCATGGGTATGGGAGATTGAATTGTAGACAGCATTAAAATGGGTGACCACAACACCTTTTGACGGCCCTGTTGTTCCGGCTGTATAAAGCACAAGTGCAATATCTTGTTTTGGAGAGCTGTCATAGCTTGATTCTGTGGGCGTCAAATTCTTTATTCCATCGAACATATCAATTGTGCCAGGGATTTGCTGTTTTGGAATATCAAAAAGGGGTTTAATTGCGTCTGAAACAACGGCATCTTTTGCCGCATAGTCTTTGAGATTTGTTACAATAATATTCTCAAATAGTTTCTTGTCGTGGAGTTCCTTGACCTTTCCATAAAAAAGGTCGAGTATCACGATCGTTTTTGCGTTTGAATCAGCAAGTTGGTAAGCGATTTCATCGGTCTGGTACATCACGTTTATCGGGCTATGTACCGCCCCTATTTTTGCGGCACCATAAAAGGCCAGGATATGCTGAAGGGAGTTGGGCAGGATCGCCGCAACAACATCCCCTTTTTTTACACCCAGGTTTTTTAGTAAGGTTGCATATTTACCAATAAACTGATCAAGCTCTTTGTAGGTTGTTTTTTTATCAAGAAAAATGACGGCAATTTCATCAGGGGATCTTTTTGCGGTTTTTTGAAAGAGTTCATAAATCGAGAAATCCGGTGTGGCAGGGATTGTATCGGGCATCCAGGTCGGATGCATTATGGAATATGCGTCATTGGGAGAATAATTTTTTCCCTCTTGGATCCATGGGGACGGATAATTAAGTTTTGTGTATAAATCGTAAAATGCAGTATCATAAAATTGCTCACCGCTCTCAAACCTGGGTTTCATTGTTTCAGTCATCAATTTACCTCCGTTCAATAAGGTTGCAATATCTACATTAGTTTGGATATGATTTCCTTCATGATTTCAGTTGTACCGCCGCCGATTGAAAGAATGCGATTATCCCTGTAAAGTCTTTCAACAACATACTCTCTCATATATCCGTAACCGCCGAAAAGCTGGACAGCATCGTAGGTGACCTTGTCACTGACCGAGCATGCAAAGTTTTTTGCCATGGAAATCTCTTTGACCATGTTTTCTCCGGCATTGATTTTAGCCGCAATCCTGTATGTAAATTCCCGGGCCACTTCAACCTGGGTTGCCATGTCAACCAATTTATGACGGGTTACCTGGAATCCGTTCAGGGTTTTTCCAAAGGCTTTTCTTTCTTTGACATACTTGATCGCCTCTTCAAGGGCCAGTTGTGCGGTCATATATGCCATGACGCAAATTTGAAGGCGCTCACTCTGGAAATTATCCATGATATAGTAAAAACCCTGATTTTCTTCACCCAGAAGATTGGAAACCGGAACCCGGCAATTATCAAAAAAAATCTGGGCGGTATCAGATGCCCACCATCCTGTTTTTTTAAGTTTATTTGACACGGAGTAACCCGGCGTATCAGATTCAATAACCAGCATACTGATGCCATGGGCATTCTCTTCTCCGGTTCTGACGGCTGTTGTCAACTGATCTGCCCTGATGCCGCTTGTGATAAACGTTTTGCTGCCGTTAACAATATAATGATCACCATCCCGGACAGCCGTGGTGGTTAGGTTTGCAACATCCGAACCGCCCCCCGGTTCGGTGATGCCAAGTGCTGCTATTCTCTTGCCTGCGATCACAGGTTTAACAAATTTTTCTATCTGTTCATCTGTTCCTTTCCGGACGATCGGTGGGATTGCAATGTCAATGGAGCCGATTCCCGCAACAAATCCGCCCGAGGTAGAACGCATCAACTCTTCGCCTGCAACAATTTTCATGAAAACATCACCCGGCGTTCCATCACATTCTTCCGGATATCCAATTCCCAAGAAACCAAGCTCTCCTGTCTTCTGATACATTTCCTTTGGGAACTCACCATTTTCTTCCCATTCATTGATGTTGGGAATAACTTCTTTTTTAATGAATTCCCTCATGGATTTTCGTACAAGGTCATGTTCTTTTGTGAAATATTTCTGATAATCGCCTTTGAAGTTCATGTCAAACCCCATGGTGAGCCTCCTTTAAAGTTTCAATTTATTGTGAGCAACATTATTTAAATTTGCCAGCATCGGGACCCATTTCGGCAGGACCGGCAAATGCCTGGGCAATCAACATCCATTCCCGGGCAATTTCCCCCTTTGTTTTAAGGCCGGTATCATCAATATGTCTTCTCTGGCTGACCACGAGGCAGAAGTCTTCAGCGCTCCCCGTCACCAGGTTTTCCCTTTGATCTTCATTCCAGATCCAGGTCTCACCGGATGGGCTTGTAAGTTCAACCCGGCACTTTTGGGATGGTTTTTCACGCTGTCGGTTCACATAGGACCAGCCAAATGTTTTAACGCCTATTTCGGCAATATATTTTAGCCGATCACTTGGTTTTCTCGTGTGTTTTACGGTGTCCGCAATATCCTGCCCATGGGCCCAGGTTTCCATTATTCTTGCAATTACAAATGATTTGGCATTCATGGGTGGACCATACCAGGGGATTTTGTCTGTCTGCTCAAGTAACTCAAATGTGCCGATCATTCTTGTTCTTTCGCTGATCCAGTATTTCATCAGTTCTTTCGGGGAGAGCTTTTTCAGGTTTTTTAATGATTTTTCAAAAAAATCCTCATAGCTTGTAATGCCTTCAAAGATTTTTGCCATATCTTTATTAAAGCCGTCCGGATCTGTTGCCGCCAGGTTTGCCTTATCATCAAAATAAGTGATATGGCAGATCTCATCATGTATGGTCCAGTCATAAAAGGGGGTTTTTGATTCCCACTGGGCATCACTCAACTCTTTAACCATATCGTCAATGGCTTCGTATTCCCTGGCAAGTTCCCGGCATAATTTCTTCATTTTTTTCTTCCTGGTATTATTTAAGGGTTATTTGTCTGCTATTGTATCCACCACAGCTGTGGTTTCCCGCAAAATATTTTTTCTGATTTTGCCTGTGGATGTCACAGGAAAGTTATCCATGAAAATTACCTTCTTGGGTACTTCAAACTTTCCCAGTGTCTTTTTACACAATTGTATAATATCTTGTTCCGTGATCTGGCTGCCCTTGACCGGTATTACAAAAGCGGTCACCGCCTCCACCCAGCGTTCGTCAGGCAGTCCAATCACAGCCACCTGGTCCACCCTGTGATCACCCAGGATCGCAAGTTCCACCTTGATGGAGGCCACATTTTCGCCTCCTGTTTTGATCATGTCTTTTTTACGGTCCACAAAGAGCAATTGTCCGTCTTCATCAAAACAGCCCAGATCTCCGGAGTGATGCCAGCCAAATTTTCGACTTTCCAGGGTGGCCTCTTCATCCTTGTAATAACTTTCCATAACAGAGGGCCCCCGCCAGACAATTTCGCCCACCTCACCCGGAGGAAGGATATTGCCGTTCTCATCCATAACACTGGTATCCAGGGACAAGGTTGATGTGCCCCAGTAATTTCCTTGTTTATCTAAATTTTCACTGGCGCGAAACACATTGGTGGCAGGAAAGCATTCTGTCTGGCCAGTGCCCAGCATGAAGTCGGCCCCGAATATCTCAACGCCCTTTTTCAGGGTGTTTTGATCCATGGGTGCCATGCCGAAGATGCAAGTTTTAAGATGATCCCAGTTTCGGGTGAGGGCATCGGGATGACCCATCATGGCACGGTACATAATGGGCAGGGCAAAGATCAGATTCAGTTGATCTTTTTCAATGATTTTCATTACATGACCCGGCTCAAATTGCCTGAAAATGGAAACAGATCCACCGACGTTCAGTGCAGAATAGGTCACGGCCTGCTGTGCGCAGTGAAAAATGGGCAGGATTGTGGTGGCAGAATGCCCGGGTTTAAGTCCAAATCCAATGGCTGTGGACAGGGCTGAAATATAGACCCCAAGATGGGAAATGAGAACCCCCTTTGGTTTTCCCGTGGTTCCGCTGGTATAGAGAATCTGGAAAATATCCCGATCCTGAATGATTACATCATCCACTTCATCGGGTAACCCCTGGGCAAGGAAATTTTCAAAGGGGGTATACCTTTTGGAAACCGTTTCATCACCCGTTTTGATGCAGACCATCTGACGGATACCCGGTAAATGATCCCAGATTTTGTCAATGAGGGGAACCAGCAAGCTGTCCACCACCAAACAGGTCGCTTCGGAATGGTTGAGTACAAAGATTATTTCTTCCGGGGCAATGCCGGGATTAATGGGAACCGCTGTGATTCCGGCCTTTGCACAACCATACAGTGCAATCAGGTATTCTGCTGAATTAAGTCCGAGAAGGGCCACTTTGCTGCCTTTGCCAAAGTCGTTTTTCCTTGCGGCACTGGCAAAGCAATTAATTTTCTGATTCAGTTCTTTACAGGTGTATGACACTTCGCCCGGTCCTTTATAATCTCTTAGGGCGATTCTGTTGGGGGTTTCATTGGCGCGTCTTCTGAACATGTCTCCTAGCGCAACCCGCTGAATTAAATTTTTTTCAAGCTCGAGATCCATTTTTCCCTCCTCCTCATTATCATATAATAATACAGATGTGATCCGGCTATAACTGCCTTTTCAGTATCCGAGTTGACAGGCGGTGGTTCTGGTTGAAAAGCAACTGAATTAGATTCAGTATTATAATTTTCCTCAATATTATAATATGACTCAATCTTGTCAAGCCTTTTTTAAAAAAGGTCATGCGTCCGATTTGCTGAAAGGTTTGCTGAAAGGTTTGCCGTATTGACAATATTTTGATTTATCGATTATAGTGGGTCTGGTATGGGCAGGAGACGAATATAGACAAAGACCCGGAAAAACCTAGGGCAAAGAAAAAGAATTCAATGGAACAGAAATTAATGGAACAGGAAAAAAGAACAACCCGGCAAGCGCAAAGAAGAGAGAGGGAACGAGAGTACCGGTCCCGGACCATTTTATCGGCCGCAGAAATTCTGTTTGCCAAAAAAGGATTCCGGAAAACCAGTGTGGATGAGATTGCTGACCTATCAGAAGTTTCGGTGGGAACCGTATATTTTTATTTTAAAAATAAAGAAGAACTGTTGATCCATCTCTTTGATGAAAGCCTCTACCTGCTTCGGTCCATTCTGGGCAAGGAGTTTGAAAATGCCGATTCCCCGGTCAAGGGAATGGAGATGGCGGGCCATGCCTTTTTTGATGAATTTTGTACCCAATATACGGAAAAAGCGTTGATTTTGTTCCGGGAATCCCCCGGCCACGGCAAAAGGATGGAAGCCCGGCGGAAGAATATGTCTGAATTGCTTTCCAACGATCTGCGCGCGGCCATAGAGCGCCTCCGCAAAGAGGCCGGATGTAAATTTCGTAATAAAAATTCATCTTCGGTCTATGCCATGTGCATCCTCGGGGTCTATGAGAAAGTGGCCTTTCATTTTCTTACCGAGCCGGATGATTTAAAGAGAGCCAAGGAAACTGCACTGGATGCGGTGGATTTTATCATTGGCGGTATCAAGGATATTACCGGGCCGAACACGCCCTGACATTTCTCCCCCCTCCTAAAATATAAAAAAAATAGAAAGTGGCGCGTTGCATTGGGTGTTGTCATCATTAAAAAAAATGAACGTTCGTTCGTATTTCGCTTGATAAAATTTTTCCGCCCCTATATGGTGGGGATATGAAAATTTTAGTCTGCATCAAACAGGGGACAGACGAGGGGGAGATGAGCCGGTTTGACGAATTTGCCCTGGAAGAGGCCCTGGATCTCAAGGATAAATGTGAGGAATCCGGCGTGACAGATTCCCGGGTGGATGTGATTACCGCAGGACCTGCACCTGTGGTCGCGGTTGTAAAACGGGCCTTTGGCATGGGGGCGGATCAGGGAATTCACATTGTTACCCGAACCGGTTACAGACCCGCTTTTGTAACAGCCTCAAATTTGGCAGCGGTGGCTGGGGAGGGTAATTATGACCTGATCCTGACCGGGATCATGTCCGAGGATATGATGGATGGGCAGACAGGTCCCATGTTGGCGGAACTTTTGAATTACCCTTGTGCCACAGCAGTGGTTAAAACCCATCTGAATCCCGCTGCTGGCATTGTGGCGGTGGAGCGGGAAATGGAAGGCGGGTACAGGGATTGCCTTGACATCTGCCTGCCCGCCGTATTGACTGTTCAGGCTGGCATCAATACCCCCCGGTATCCATCCCTTTCTAAGATGTTGGCAGCCGGGAAAAAGTGTGTCACCACCCTGGCTGAGGAATCTCTATTGTCTGTTTCTGTCAGACCCAAAGAAAGCCTTGTGGCCATTGAACTTCCGGAGCAAACCCGAGCTGGCCAGCGGATTGAGGGAAGTCTGGCGGATCAGGTTCAACAATTTAAGGCGTTTTTGCAGGAAAAGGATCTTCTATGAAACCCATACTTATTATTGCTGAAGTGATGGATGGCTGTATCCGGCCGGTGACATGGGAGCTGATCGCAGCAGGTAAGCTAATACAAAGCTTGGCAAAAAACCTGGCAATAAAAGGGACGGGTAAAATTGGAGGGAATGATAATAAATCTTCCCGGATTCTGGTGATTGTCCCGGCAAAAAATCCCTTACCCCTGGCAAAAAAAATATCCTCCCGTGCAGGAGCGAATGTACTGGCTCTTAAAATACCAATTTTTGCGGCCTATACCAGTGAGGCGTATAAGAATTGGCTCACCCCTTTGATTGAGGAGTTGGCCCCTTCCCATATTCTGGTGGCCCACACTTCCCAGGGCAGGGATTTTGCACCGGGGTTGGCCGTTCGTCTGAAAGCTGCTTCCATATCAGGGGTTAGTAAAATCCAATCGGATGAAGAAGGGTTGTTGTATTCCCGACCGATTTTAAACAATACCCGGAATATGGTATTGCGGCCGGAACCCGATAGTTCCGTGGTGTTGACCTTGATGCCCGGAATTTTTTCCCCGGTCGGGGAAAAAAAAGAGCCCGGTTCCATTATTGTAAAGGAAATTTTCCAGATACCTGGGCAATCAAGCCAAATGGTTCATCAAAAAATCGTGAAAAATGAAAGCAGTCACCAGGCATTGAAACAGGCCCGGACTATTGTGGCAGCTGGCCGGGGTATTGGGGAGCAGTCAAATCTTGAATTGGTGGCAAGGTTTGCCAAGCATTTCTCCGTCTCGGCCCTGGGAGCTTCCCGGCCCCTGGTGGACATGGGGTGGATAGGTTTTGAGCACCAGATAGGCATCACCGGTGCCAGTGTCGCGCCCAGGCTCTATATCGCCTGTGGTGTTTCCGGATCATCCCAGCACCTGGCTGGCATGAAGAGATCGGATTGGGTGGTGAGCATCAACAAGAATTCGGATGCCCCCATCTGTTCCCATGCCGATGTGTGCATCACAGCGGATGTCATGGATTTTATTCAGGCTTTCATGGACGGGGATTGATATATATAAAAAAACGAACATTCGTTCGTTTTTGCCCTTGACTTCAAGAATTTTCCTGTCTAATATCATTCATAAACCTAGAAACTTAATTCAAAGGAGAGACCATTGGATTTTAAAGTATCAGATCGGATTCAAACCATTGTTTCAATGATTGACGAATTTGTGGAGAAAGAGCTTATCCCCCTGGAGCCGGAATTTATGGTGAAGGATTTCAAAGATCTCTTGCCGATTCTTCGTGAAAAACAGGCCATGGTAAAGAAAATGGAGCTATGGGCACCCAATTTCCCAACGGAATGCGGCGGCATGGGGCTCTCGTTGCTGGAGCACGGTCTTGTTTCCGAAGCCCTGGGGAGATCGCCCCTGGGCCACTATGTGTTTTGGTGCCAGGCGCCGGATGCCGGGAATGTGGAGATTCTTCATGCCTATGGGACACAGCGTCAGAAAGAGCGTTTCCTTAACCCCTTGGTCAAGGGGGATATCCGGTCCTGTTTTGCCATGACGGAAGTGGACATGCCCGGCTCCAATCCCGTGATGCTGGAAACCACGGCCACAAAAGATGGAGACGATTATATTATCAACGGCCACAAGTGGTATACCACGGCCGCCGATGGGGCTGATTTTGCCATTGTCATGGCTGTCACAAATCCTGAGGCTCCCACCTATCTCCAGGCCAGCATGATTATGGTGCCAACAGATACAAAGGGATTTAATTTGATTCGGAATATTCCGGTCATGGGGCATGAGGGAAGCGATTATTTCAGCCATGGGGAAATTTTGTTTGAGTCCTGCCGGGTGCCCCGGGAAAACCTTTTAGGCGTAGAGGGGCAGGGGTTTGTCATGGCCCAGGACCGGCTGGGGCCGGGAAGGATTCACCATTGCATGCGGTGGTTGGGTATCTGCCAGCGGGCCTTTGACCTCATGTGTCAACGGGCCAATTCCCGGGTGATTTCTCCTTCGGGTAAAACCCTTGGCACCCGTCAGACCATCCAGAACTGGATTGCTGAATCCGCAGCTCAGCTTGCATCCGCCCGTCTGCTCACCTTGAATTCGGCCTGGCAGATTGATCAAGACGGGGCGTCAAAGGCAAGGGACAGTATTTCCATGATCAAGTTTGTGGTGGCCAATACCATGAATCAGATTGTGGACCGGGCCCTCCAGGTCCACGGGGGCCTTGGCATGACCGATGATACGATCCTGGCCTGGTTTTTCCGCCATGAGCGGGCTGCCAGGATTTACGACGGGGCAGATGAGGTTCACAAGACCTCCCTGGCCAAGCGGATTTTAAAAACCTATCGTTAGGATATAAATGGATTATAAGGAATTTAAAAAATTATATGCGGCCTCGGGCCGGGATATTTCCCGGGCAGTTTTTCTCAAAAATCAGGACGTCATGCGTATTAAAAAAGAGGAAACCGCTGTGACCAACCTGAACAAGATTTTCGCCGCCGTTTTCAGTATCACCTATAATAAAGGGTACCAGGCCATGAGCATGCGGGATTTAAGCCATAAAACCGGCATGAGTCTGGGGGCGCTCTATGCCTATTTTCCGGGGAAGGATGACTTGCTGGCCATTATGCAGACCCAGGCCAGAGCTATGGTCAAAGGAACTCTGGAAGAATTTGCCCTGGCCCATGAAAATCCTTTGGAAAAATTGCGGGCAGTGGTCAAGGCTCATATTTTCTTGTCGGAATTGTTTCGGCCCTGGTTTTATTTTACCTTTATGGAGGCCAGAAACCTGACTCCCCAAGGGTTTGAGGAAGTTAAATCCATTGAAGAACATACCCAGAAGGTTTTAAGCGATATCTTGGTCCAGGGAGAAGAGACGGGCCTGTTTAAGCCCGGAAACCATACCCTGACGGCCTGTATGATCAAGGCCATGCAGCAGGAATGGTACTTAAAGCGGTGGAAGTACACCAAACAAAAAATAAATGTGGATCAGTTCACCGACCATGTGCTGGAAATGGTGGAAGGCTTTTGCCGGATACCCATAGAAAAATTGTGATTGCTGAATAATTCTAAAATTTTGTAATCGAGTGGAGGAAGTTTTCATGCAGGTAACAGATAGCGCAACCCATGTCAGGCCGGGAGAAGAGATCGATGCCCATGCGGTCGGAGTATTTTTAAAATCCCATATCAATGATCTTGAAGGAGAGGTTCAGATTCGTCAGTTTCCCAGTGGGTTTTCCAACCTCACTTACCTGATTACCGCCGGGGATCGCCAGATGGTTCTTCGTCGTCCCCCCATCGGGGCCAATATCAAGTCCGGCCATGATATGGGAAGGGAATACCGGGTTCTTTCGGCTCTTCATCCGGTTTTTCCCCGATGTCCACGACCCTTGGTGTTTACCGAGGATGAAAGTTTGATCGGGGCGCCTTTTTTTGTCATGGAAAAATTGTCCGGTATTATCCTTCGCAAGGATTTGCCCACAGGTCTGAGTTATTCACCGAACCTAGCAAGGACGCTTTGTGAAAATCTGGTGGATGCCCTGGCAGATATCCATGCCATTGACGTGAAATTGGCGGGTCTGGATTTTATCGGAAAACCTACCGGGTATGTGAAGCGCCAGGTGGACGGCTGGAGCAATCGATATCGAAGGGCAAAGACAGCCGATGCCCCGGATTTTGAAGCGGTTATGGCCTGGCTGGCCGATAAAATGCCCGGAGACACAAAGATGCCTGCCATGGTCCACAATGACTATAAGCTTGATAATCTGGTTCTGGACCCGAAAAATCCTGAACAGATCACCGGTATTCTGGACTGGGAAATGGCCACCCATGGAGATCCTTTGATGGATCTTGGCAACAGTCTTGCCTATTGGGTGGAAAAAAATGACCCAGAAGAGATGCAGATGATGCGTACCATGCCCACGAACATGGAAGGGGCGTTGACCCGCCGGGAAATTCTGGACCGATATGCTCTGAAAACAGGCCGGGACACGAGCCTTTTTGATTTTTATTATTGCTTTGGTCTCTTCCGTCTGGCCGTCATTGCCCAGCAGATTTACAATCGATATCACCAGGGAATTACAAAAAATAAACGGTTTGCCATGCTGATTTTCGGGGTCATCGAGTTGGAAAAAACGGCGCTGGGTGTAATGGAGTCTTCCCGGCTGTAAGGGAAGGGAAGCGGTTTGCATAAATTTCAAACAAACTTAATGACAATTCAAGGAGAATGCGATGAAGGATTTTGATCTAAGCAATAGAGTAGCGGTTATTACGGGTGCCAGCCGGGGGATTGGCTTGGCCGTGGCCCAGAAACTTTCTTCCTGCGGGGCCCAGTGCATTCTGGTCAGCCGGAAGGTAGAAGGTCTGGAAGCCGCAGCCGATGGTATCAACCAGAATGGGGGCAAGGCCGTGGCGATGGCCTGCCACACCGGATATCCCGATCAGATCAAGGCCATGTATGAAAAAATCGAAAGCACATACGGCCGCCTTGATATCCTGGTGAATAATGCCGCCACAAATCCCCATTTTGGGGAAATGATCACGGCAGATGCAGGGATCTGGGACAAAACCTTTGATGTGAATGTCAAAGGTCCCTTTTTCATGATTAAATATGGTGTGCCTTTGATGAAGGAAAAGGGGGCCATTGTCAATGTATCCTCGGTCAATGCCGTCCGGCCAGGGCTTTTTCAGGGGGTATACTCTGCCACCAAGGCGGCCCTTGTAAATATGACCCAGACCCTGGCCCGGGAACTTGCCCCAAAAGGGATTCGGGTCAATGCCCTGTTGCCCGGGCTCACCGACACCCAGTTTGCATCGGCCATTATTTCTTCCGATGAGATTTGCGACCATGCCGTGGCCCAGATTCCCCTGGGCCGGTATGCCAAACCCGAAGAGATGGCAGGAGCCGTCCTGTATCTGGTTTCCGATGCCGCTTCGTTTACCACCGGGGCCAGTTTGATTTGCGACGGCGGGATGCTGGTCTGATCGTTTAAAAAAGAAATTTAACGGTAATCTTTTACAAGGGGAAAAACCCATGGCCCAATTAATTGCTGATCAACGAGAGATTGACTTCATTTTGTATGAATTGCTCCGGGCGGACGAGCTGGTCAAGGCGGATCAATTTTCAGATTTTTCAAAAAAGAGCTTTGATATGATCATTGCCGAAACTAGGAAGCTTGCCATAAAAGAGTTGCTGCCCACCCTGGTCGATGGAGATCGCGAGGGGGTGAAGTTTGACAAGGGCCGGGTGAAAGTGGCGGATTCTTTTCACAGGGCTAGGTCTTTGATATTGGAAGCTGGGTTGACAGCGCTTCCCGAAGACCCCAAATGGGGAGGCCAGGGGCTGCCCTATCTCATTTCCATGGCAGCCCTGGACTATATGATTGCGGCAAACTATTCCTTGAGCGGGTATGTCCACATGGGACACGGCACGGGAAAAATGATTGAGCTTTATGGGACAGATCTGCTCAAAGAGTTGTTTCTGGAAAATTTGTATACGGCAAAATGGGGCGGCACCATGCTGCTCACCGAGGCCGATGCCGGTTCCGATGTGGGGGCCCTTACCACCAGCGCCCGGCAGCTTGATGATGGGTCCTGGGCCATTACGGGGAACAAGATTTTTATCACGGCCGGGGAACATGATATGACGGAAAATATCATTCACCCGGTCCTTGCCCGCATTGAAGGGGCTCCTGCGGGCAGCGCCGGTATCTCCATCTTTATTGTGCCCAAAATCTGGGTTAATGAAGATAAAAGCCTGGGGGACCCCAATGATGTGGTCTGCGTTGGATGCGAAGAAAAAATGGGACTCCACGGCTCTGCCACCTGTTCAATGGCCCTGGGCTCCAAGGACCAATGCCGGGGATTTCTTCTGGGAGAGGAGAACAAGGGCCTTAAAATCATGTTTCATATGATGAATGAGGCCCGGCTGAATGTCGGGTTCCAGGGCAGCAGCACCGCATCGCTTGCCTATTTGTATGCCCTGGATTATGCCCGAAAAAGGGTCCAGGGAAAGAATATTGAAGATCTTCGGAAACCCGATGCAACCTCCGTCCCCATTATCCAGCACCCGGATGTAAGAAGAATGCTCACCTGGATGAAGGTTCATGTGGATGGGATGAGGAGCCTGGTTTATTACGTGGGGTCCCTGTTCGATCGAAAAGCGATGGCCAAAGCCCCGGAAGAAAAAGAATCAATCGATCTTATGATTGGACTGTTAACGCCAGTGATAAAGGCTTATTGCGCCCAGCGGGGGTTTGAGGTCTGTGTCCAGGCAGTCCATGTCTTTGGCGGGTATGGGTATACCAGCGAATACCCGGTGGAACAATTGGTTCGGGATATCAAAATCGCCTCCATATATGAAGGGACCGACGGAATCCAGGCCATGGATCTTCTGGGCAGGAAACTGGGCATGAAAAAAGGAAAGGTGTTTATGGGCCTTCTGGGCGAAATGGGCAAAACCATAGCCGCCGCAAAAAAAATCGACAGCCTGGCCCCCCTGGCAGAAAAGCTGGAAAAAAGTGTCAACACCTTTGGGCAGACTGCCCTGGGTCTTGGGACCTCGGCCATGTCGGAAAAGTTTGCCGCAGCCTTTGCCCATGCCCTCCCATTTTTGGAAGTTACCGGGGATGTGGTCTTGGGGTGGATGCAT
>JAFLJU010000110.1 GCA_022712835.1 Desulfobacteraceae bacterium | reverse complement strand
CGGATCAGTCTGACAACCTCCGAGGGCTGGTTTGATATTCCCCACTATCTTACGGCCATCAGCCGGGTGGACAAAAGCTGTGGCCCCGGGGAGATTTCCATCAGTTTTGAACTGGACCCGGAAAATCCAGGCCTTGAACCCTGGGTGGAGAAGATCCATGGCAAGGGATATGATACACCTTTTCCCGTCATCCGCTTTTCACTGAATCGTGGCGCCTATACCTACCCCTGTTCGATCCTGGAAGATTATCACATTCAAAAGATCGAAATTGGTGTCCATGTGGAGGGACTAAAAACCCTGCTGCTGTATAACAATTTGGGTCGCCTGGACCCCAATACCCCGTTCCAGCCCTTTGGACCCCTGCCTGCTGTCGGTTCCTATTTCCTTGCCGGAAGTTATGAAACATCCATTAAAAAAATAAGTGCGTTTAACCTTGACCTGGAATGGGGGGGGCTACCCCGGCCCAAAGGGGGATTTAAGGCCCATTACCAAGCTTATGAGATGGGAATTGATAACCTAAGTTTTTTTGCAGGTGTATCCGTTTTAAAGGAAGGTCAGTGGGAACCTTTTTCGCTTGATCATCAACCAAAGGTTGGGCTTTTCAACACTTCCACAAAGGGGAATGGGAAAATTGCCAGCAGATCAAAATTCACAACAAAAGGGATCGATTTTTCGCGGTTGGACCCGGGGAAACTTTCGGAAGAACAATTTGGTTTTGATATAAAGACACGATCGGGTTTTTTTAAATTTACCATTATAGCTCCTGAACAGGCCTTTGGTCACCGGGAATACCCCTTTTTGCTGACAAATACACTTATCCATAATGCAAAGCCCTCCCGGTTTATCAAGCCCAAAACCCTGCCAAATGAGCCCTACACCCCCATGGTGAATCGGATTACGGCCAATTATAAGGCAAGCGCCCTTATCAGTCCCGGATCTTCCACCTCATCCATTGAAAGCCAATGCGGGGCCTTGTTCAGCCTTCACCCTTTTGGCATAAGCTCCCTTTATCCTTTGTCAAAACAAAAAAAATGTTTTGTCATACCCGATTATCATAAACAGGGACACGGAAATCTTTTCATCGGGCTGTCTTCCCTGGAACCCGGGTCACAACTGACCTTGTTTTTTCGGTTGCTGGAGGATTCACTCGCAGCATCCACAAAACAGATGCCCTTTGTCCGCTGGTTCTATCTGAAAGACAATAGGTGGAAGGGCATTACTAAAAAACAGGTGGTATCTGATACCACCCGGGGGTTTTTATCTTCGGGTATCATCACCCTTGATATTCCGGAGGACATAAATTGTGGCAACACGGTGTTGGATGAAAAGCTATATTGGATCAGGGCCTGCGCTGACAAAAATCTCACAGGGGCCTGCTCCCTTTTTTCCGTAGAGGCCCATGCCGTGACGGTCACCCTTGATGATCCGGAAAGCCAGACAGGCAATTTAAGTCCGGGCAGTATCGCAGGGGCCTTGTCCGGCCTACCGGGAATCAATAAAATCTGTCAGCCTTTACCCTCCTTTGACGGAAGGGTAACCGAAAAGGAGCGCGCCCGTAAAATACGGATAAGTGAAAGGCTCAAGCATAAGAACCGGGCCGTTACCCCCTGGGATTATGAGAGGTTGATACTGGAACGCTTTCCAGAAGTGTTCAAGGCAAAGTGTTTTCCCGGTATCAATTCCCTGGCCTGGCAATGCTGGGAGCAGCGGCAGATGTGCGTCAACATGAAACATTGGGATTGCAGGAAATGCAAAACAATCCATACCCGGAATCAGCCGGGTCACCTTCTGATCACCCTTGTTCCCTGGTTAAACAAAACAGGCGGTTCTTTTACCAAAGATCCGGAACCCATGGCAAATGCCGAATTGCTCAGCCGGGTAAAATCCTATGTGCAGGGGCTTGCATCACCCTTTGTTTCCATTGAAGTTCGAAATCCGGTTTATGAGAAAATTCAAATCCGGTGCAGGGTACGCTTTACGAGTCAGGAAAACCTTTGGGGAAATAAGCGGAATCTGGACCAGGCGATTTCAGCCTTTATCTCTCCCTGGAGCGATGCGGGTTACCAGGCGCGTTTTGGCTGGTGCATCCGCCGATCAGATCTTGTGTCCCATATCCAGGAGCAGCCCTATGTATCGTTTGTTACCAAATTTTCAATGCTCAGGATTGCGGGGAACGGCCAGGATCGGTTTGAATTGTTTGATACGGTGACCCAGGGTGCCACACGCCCTTCGGAAGATGAAAAGCAGATCCATCCCAAATATCCCTGGAGCATTGCGGTGAATGCCAATCATCATTTTATAGAAACAACCAGTGCTGTCAGACCGATCATGCCCGAGATTACAGGAATTGAAGAGCTGGAAGTAGGGAACACCTTTATCATTACCGGATAAATAGCCCATGGATAAAAAAAACAGAGAAACCTTAAAAAAATATTTTAAAAAAGGAAGCCTTCCTTCCGAGCAGGAATTTGCCTATCTGATTGACTCTATGCTTAACACCATTGATGACGAGTTTGAAAAAACAAAGGAAGAGGGGCTCAAAATTTCTTCTTTGGGCAGTTCCGATACCCTTGCCGGATTTTACCGGGATATTGAGAAAAAAAGCCCTATCTGGTCCATTGAATTCAAAGATCCCGGCAACAGGCTTGTGTTCAAGGGAAAACAGGGAACGGTTCTGTGTTTAGATCCCGCAGGGAAAGTGGGTATCAATACCGAAAGCCCCGACGCCCATCTGGATGTGAACGGGACTATCGCCTCCCGGGGCAGACTCCGAAAGTACCAGGGAAAACAACGGGACGGGAGGGTGCTGGCCGATGGAAAACCCCACACGATCATAGAGGGGCTTGATGGCTGCCGGGCATTTGAGATCATGGCCGGTGCCGGGGGAAGGGAAGGCACAGGGCAATATGCATTGCTCCATGCTTTTGCGGTGAACACCTTCCAGTCAAAGGGAAATATCACTACCCACCAGGCCCATTACGGATCCAGATGCAACGGGATAACGCTCTGGTGGGAAGGAAGCCAGCACAATTATTCTTTGAAGATAAAAACAAAATGCTGTTACGGAGAGGGGGTTTCCATCAAATATCAGATCACTGAACTATGGTCTGATTACTTCATGAAAGCGTGTAAGACGCAAGGGGAGACCTTAGTCGATGGGATCTGATATCTCCATCCTTTTATCTGTGGAAGAGGGGCAAAATATCTTCCAGGCATTGTCTGAGCTGCCCTTTAAATATGTGTTTGAACTCATTGGGAAATTGAACCAAACCGCCAATGAAACCCAAGCGATTAACAGGAACGGAACGGCCTGTTATGAATATGCTTTGTTAAAAGAAGAGATAAAATTGATCATTCAGGCCCTGGGACAGATGCCCTACCAGCAAGTCCATGGGATTATTGCACACCTTGAGAACAGTCTGAACAAAGGGCTCGCCAATGAATGAGACGCAATTTATTGAACGAAACAGGCCCGAAGAGATCCTGTTTGAGAGCCTTAGAAGGGAAGGCATCGCCCTTATTGGGGATCTTTGCGGAAAGGTCTGGACAGATTATAACCTCCATGATCCCGGGATTACCATCCTAGAGCAGGTTTGCTATGCCATGACCGAACTTGCCTATCGAACCGGATTTGATGTGGCAGATATCCTGACCCGGGAAGACGGGAAAATTGATTATGACCGCCAGGCCCTTTTTGCCCCGGAACTAATTTTCCCTAACCAGGCCCTGACGCCTTTGGATTATGAACGGTTAATTTTTGATGCCGTGCCTGAAATAGAAAATGTCTGGGTGGAAAAAGATGCAACTGCCCCGGGGCTTTACCGGTTAAAAATAAGAGCCGAGGAAAACAGTATAGGATACAGCCTCCCGGAAGAGGATCTTATTGAAACCGTTAAACAGGTGTTTGGTGCGTCCAGAAATCTTTGTGAAGATATCAGCGATATCCAGATGGTTGAAAATCGATATTGCAGACTCCATGCAGACATAGAAGTTACCGCATTCCGGAATCCTGCCCATGTATTGGCACAAATCTACTATCTGTGCGCACATCATATTTCACCGGGCATCACCTATATCTCCTTTGATGAGCTTGTGAGCCAGGGGAAAACCCTGGATGAAATCTTTACAGGCCCGCTGTTGGAAAACGGGTTTATGGGAGACACCCCGGCCGCCCGGAAACAGTCATTTGTCAATGTTGCTGATCTGCTGACCCTGATTCGATCCATTAAAGGGGTGGTCAGTGTGAAGTCGCTTTTTCTCCAAGAGAGTGAAACCGGTATAAAACATTGTGATATTATTAACCAGGATGCGTCTGGTTCTGTCCTTTGTTTGGAATTTCCCAAAAAAGAGAACCAGATTTTTGTCACCCTCTCCAAAAGCCTTCGGCCCTACGATATTTCCCTGAACGAGTTGACCCAACAATATGAACGCCTCAAATCCACCCATGGGAAACTGGGGGATTCAAAGGAGGAAATTGTCAAAGTTAGGCGACTGCCCCGGGGCGAATTCAGGGATCTTAGGCAATACACTTCCATCATGGATCTATTCCCCAATGTTTACGGCATCAATCAGTTCGGCGTTCCTCCCTCCTATCCCGAGGCTGAAAAAGCAAAGGCAAAGCAGTTAAAAGCTTATTTACTTCTTTTTGAACAGCCCATGGCCAATTTCCTTGAAACCCTGGAAAATATCCCCGATCTTTTTTCCCTGGACCCGGATCTTGATAAAACCTATTTTTCACAAGTACTGGACAATGCCAACGGACCACAGATTGAAGCCCTTTATATAGAAGGAGTTGAAAAACAGGATCAAAAACTTACCCGGATCATTGGACATTACGACGACTTTTATGACCGGAGAAACCGAGTGCTGGATTATCTACTGGCCCTGTATGGAGAAAAATTTACCCAAAATTCCCTGGGAGCGTTTAACTATTATTATTCAGAAACCGGTCTTCTCCGCTGGTTTATCCGGAATAAAATAAAATTTTTAACCCACCTTCCCGAAATCAGCAGCAAAAGAGCCGCAGGCTATAATTACAGACAAGTCTCATGGAACACCCAGAACATTGCTGGCTTGAAATTCAAGGCAAGCGTGTTGCTCGGGTTTCAATTTCATCATTCAAGATCTCTGACCATTGCCTTTACCAAACACGGCCTGGAATTGATTTCCGATGAACTCCTTGCCGGGATGAACCAGGGAACCGTTGAAATCCAGTATGTCGATCCCAGCGATATAGGGGAAAGAATCAAAACACCTTTTCAAAGAATAGAATTCAGGCACCAGGCCGAACAGCTCAAGGATATGGAAATACGAAGACTTTTCAGAAAGATTATTTTTTTGAAAAGCAATTTTTTAAATGAATCATTCCTGGTAAACGGACTTGATTTTAATAATTACAGGATCGGTCGGTTTTCAGACAATTCCTGGCAGATTATTTTAAAACCCCATGCAACCTCCAGGTGGTGCTATCTGGCATCCTTTCGGCAAAAAGAGTCGGCCGTTATGGCGGCCAATCATTTGCGGTATTTTATCAAAACGTTGAACATCATGAGTGAGGGGATGCATCTTGTGGAGCATCTGTTGCTCAGGCCGGTGGATGGGGCCAAGGGGGCCAAGGGGAGCGGGGACATTCCCGATGATTTTTTCTTTTTAAGGGCCAGCGTGGTCCTGCCTTCCTGGCCGGCTCGGTGTACAAATCCAGGATTCAGGCGCCTGGCAGAGGAGACCATCCGCCTCAACGGGCCGGCTCACGTCGCCATTGATTTCTACTGGCTTGGGTTCCAGCAGATGCTTGTATTTGAAATCCTTTACCATGACTGGCTTGAAAAGAAGAAAATGGACGATGGGCCGGATACACAGATGCTTGCCCAGGAAATAATCCAATTTTTCATGGACCACGCCTCCCGGGCAAGTAGAAATAGTTTCCTATGAACACCTGCCATCGCATACACCGTATGACGGCGGATATCCATTTTGAAAGACCCATGGATGCGGTCTCCTATCAGGAACACTTGCCGGTTTTGATTAAGCAGAGGCTTGCTCCCGTCATGGAAGCGGTATTTAAAACGCTTTCTCCGGGAAAAGAAAAGATTCATATCAAAAAATTGACCGTGGACCTTGGAGATATCAATCTTAAAAATTTTGACCGGGAGATGGCATCAAAATTACAGTCCTGCCTTTTGGAGGCCCTGGGCCGGGAAATCCTTTCCCTGCAGACCCCATTCTCTTCCTTTGATGTGTTGGCCAGCAAGCTCATCCAGATTATCCAAGCTGGCAGCCACCAGGACATAGATCCCTATTGGATCCCGCTTATCACTACCCATGGCCGGGCCACAAAGCAAATGCTGTTGAAACAGGGGAAAACCCCACTTGTGCGCAAGCATATCGCTTGGTTGTTCCCCAGGGAA
Organism: Desulfobacteraceae bacterium; assembly: GCA_022712835.1. Next base: position 216 of record JAFLJU010000110.1, on the reverse strand, counting down.
AGACTCAAGGAACTCATCCTTTTGTTTGAGCCCTTCCACCATGGATTCATCGATTATTTTGTGGACAAACCGGAACGCCTGATGACTTGGGAAACCCTGCGAACTGCCACTCCAGCGGTCTTTAAAAAACAGGTGGCGGAATTTATCCTGGCCTATCTTTTTGTCGAAAAAGGGAGCCGGTTTAATAAAAAATTATTTCTGTCCAGCGTGATCCAG
>JAFLJU010000202.1 GCA_022712835.1 Desulfobacteraceae bacterium | reverse complement strand
CCCATGCTGGCAAGTAATATCGTGGAGACAAAAAACAAGAGCATGTACAATGCCAAAAATCCCATGATGGATCGCAAAACACTATCTGGAATGACGGTGTTGTTAATCCTTACCTGACTGATACTCCGGGGATGGATCAGTTTGAACAGCTCCCTGTAGCAATATTTGAAACAGACAATAATCCTGGCACATTTCATCCCGCCTCCGGTGGAGCCGGCAGAGGCACCAATGAACATGAGGGCAAATAGGATTATCTGACTGAATCCTGAGAACCGTTCATAATCTGCTGTGGCAAATCCAGTGGTCGTAATAATGGAGGCTACCTGGAAGAGTGAATACCTGAAGGCGTCTTGAATGGATGTGTAAACAGACCCGTAAATATCCCAGGTGATCACCAGGGTACAGAGCAGGACCAACCCGATGAAAAACCTACATTCAGCGTCTTTCCAAAATGCCAGGGTTTTTCCCCGGAGCATCTGGTAATGCAGGGAAAAATTGATGCCCGCCAACAGCATGAACACCACAATTACATAATCAAAATAGGCAGAGTTATAATGGGCTAGTGAGGCATTTTTCGGTGAGAACCCGCCCGTGGGGAGGGTGGTGAGGGCATGGCAGACAGCGTCAAACAGGGGCATGCCCCCGGCCAGAAGAAAAATGATTTCAACAAAGGTCATACCGGCATAGACCATCCATAAAATTTTAGCGGAATCACTGAGCCGGGGCGTCAGTTTGTCCGGTACCGGGCTTGGCACCTCCGCCTTGTACAGCTGGATACCGCCGACTCCCAAAAAAGGAAGAATGGCCAAAGAGAGCACGATGATACCCATACCCCCCAGCCATTGGATAAAGCTGCGCCAGAACAACAAGCTTTTCGCCGTTCCCTGGATATTGGTCATGATGGATGATCCGGTTGTGGTAAACCCGGACACTGATTCAAAAAAAGCATCTGTAAAACTTACGAAATCAGGTGAAAAATAAAAGGGGAGGGCACCGAACAGTCCGATGGCAGTCCAGCCAAGGGCTACAACCGCCATCCCTTCTTTCTGATTGATATAGGCGTCATCTTTATGTTTTATGGACAGCATCATGAGAATCAGACCCGCCCCAAGCGTAATACCAATGGATTTGATGATGCCGACAAGTGCTAGGTCTTTATAATAAAAACTGCACACCAGGGGGACTGTCATAGCAAGACCCGTGAAAACAAGTAGAATCCCGATAATCCGGGAAATAAAGGGCCAGCGCATCAGAAAAAATCCAGTTTAACGGTCAGCAGTTTTTCAAGTTTTTTCACCGCCTGTTTTATGGCAAAGAAAATCAGTCGATCTCCCGGTGTGACCACACTCAATCCCGAAGGGATCATCACCTGTCCGTTTCGCATGATTGAGACCAGGATCGCCCCCTTGGGAAAGGAAATTTTTCTAAGAGGTTTGTCGGTGATATCCGAGGTTTCCATGGCAATGGCTTCAATAAATTCTCCTCGTTCTCCCAATATGGAGATATCTGAAAGGACATTTCCCTGTCTGACATCCTTGAGGATGGAACTGACAGCCGATAACCGGGGGCTCACCACTTTTTCGATGCCGATGGTGGCAAGCAGGGGATAATAACTTGCTTTTCCGATTCTCGTGACCGCATTTCGAACCCCCAGGCTTTTGGCCAGTAAACTGACCAGAATATTTGTCTCATCATCGTTGGTGACACAAACCACCACGTCACTTTGTCCGACATTCTCTTCCAGGAAAAGTTTCTGGTCCGATGCGTCCCCATGGAGGATTACGGTTTTATCCATTTGTTCGGACAGGGTATGGCAACGCTTCAGGTCTGCTTCAATGATTTTTGTTTTTATCCCGTCCTGTTCAAGGAGCTTTGCCAGCCTGGCGCCAATACGTCCGCCACCGATGATCAGGGCATTTTGAATGGTTTGTTGTTGAATCCCGAATAATTTTAAGGTTTTTTCAAGTTTTTCAGCCTCACAGACAAAATAGACCAGATCTTGGGCTTCAATCCGATGGGTGCCCCGGGGAACAATTACTTCGTTGTCCCGGATGATAGCGGCAATCAGGGGGCGGTCTTCGCCAAAGTTATCATGGAAATCGATCAGTCGCATCCCGGCAATGGGGGAATTTTTTTTGAGCCGGAGACCCACATATTTGACTTTCCCGTCAGCAAAATGGCCGATGTCCTGGGCATCGGGAACATCCATGAGTTTCCGGATGGTGTTTACCACCTCAATTTCCGGGTTGATCACGGTATCGATATGGGGAATTTGATTTTTAAAGCTGTCATGGTAGGCGTCAAAGTCTGAATTTCGGATCCGTGCAAGTTTTTTGGTGGTGGGTGATAATAAATTGGTCACCAGGCAGGCAACCAGATTGATTTCATCACTGTCCGTGACCGCCAGAAGTATATCAGTATCCTTGATTCCGGCTTCCAGGAGAATCGCAGGGCTGCTTCCGGAACCGGTGATGACCTGAACGTCAAGATCTTCAGAAATATGTCGGCAGGCATCGGAATCCTGGTCGATGACCACCACCTGTTTATTCTCCGAAGCCAGTCGGTTGGCAATATTGTAGCCCACCTCACCCGCACCCACAATAATGATTTTCAAATTTACTCTCCTGCCATATTAATAAAAACTTGCTGGCAACTTACTAAATATGGAAAAGATAGTCAATTATCGCCTTTTTCCCCAGCAATTTGCGGTCCTATAACTTATGGTACCACCGGAAAACAATTCATGTTTAATCATAAACCTGGCAGGTCAATGGGGTGATGGCAGTGCGCACATCCCAATCGATCGTCCCTATCGATCATAAATTGGATAGAAATTTCCAAAATGTTTAGAAAATAAATAGTTGACAAAATTCTTTGATTCCGTCTTATTATACTATTAAACGCATCAAATCTAAAGAAAGCAAACCTACGAAGAGATATTTTCCAATGTCACAAGTAGCCAAAGTATGTGCTGCTAGTTGCCCAACCTTGCACCGGTGGGTTTCTGCTGGAAAAATTATTGAGATAAAAAAATCTAAATACTAAAGGGGAATTTAAAATGGGCCACTTAACTGAGACAATGGAGCAGGCCGTAAAGGCAATCACGATTAAAACCGGTAAGTATCTGACCTTTTCGTTAAATAAGGAAGAGTATGGTATTGGCATCTTAAAAGTAAAAGAGATCATCGGGATGATGCCAATAACCACTGTTCCCCGAACCCCTGAATTTGTAAAAGGCGTTATCAATTTACGGGGAAAGGTAATCCCTGTCATAGATCTTCGATTGAAATTCTCCATGGAAGCAATTCCCTATTCAGAACGTACATGTATTATTGTCGTAGAGATTGAGTCACAAGATTCCACCGTACTTATTGGTATTGTGGTGGACGCCGTATCCGAGGTG
>JAFLJU010000414.1 GCA_022712835.1 Desulfobacteraceae bacterium | reverse complement strand
TATTGTCCGGGCAACTGAGAATGTGCAGCCCCGGGTGACGGCCGTGCCATCTTCCGCTCAAAATGCAAGTCTTCCGGAAAAGATTACGGTGATGGAATATGAGACGCTCACCCAGGCGGTTAAACAATGTAGGACCACCCGAGAGGCGGCCATTTTTCTGGGCATCAGCCAACCCACGGTGGTGCGGAAATTAAAAAAGCACGGCTTGACAATGGAAAACCAGCTGGCTTGATTCATTTCCAAATCAAAAAATTGCTATCCTTCTTTTAACAGGGCCTTCGGCTCGCAATAGAGTTGATTCAACATTGAATCTATCGTATATTTCTTTTTATTTCAGTGCGTTATCTAAAAAAATTGATTCTAAAGTGAATCACACCCCCATTGTTGCAGTACCGACTTATTTCAATAAATTTATTTTTACTCTATATTTTCAGAATGTTACAAAATAAATTGCCCCCAGGTATACATCTTGTAAGATCTGTTCTGTATGGAAAAATTTCGGAGGTTGCAAAAACCCCGGGTTAATTCATACAAACAACATAATTTAAACCCGATGGATCGGTAAAACAAAAAGGAACGGGACCTATACATATGAAAGAAAAAAAGTGGAAACCATGGCTGCTCTTATCGCCTTCCCTGACAGCCGTTTTTTTACTCCTTGTGATCCCTGTCTGTTTTGTTATTGTTTACAGCTTCTGGCTTAGAGCCCCCAGCGGCCACGATATCCCGGCCTTCCAGTTTGGAAATTATGCCAAATTTTTTGTGGACTCCTTTTATCCGGTCATCCTGCTTAATACCCTGCGAGTGGCCCTTGAAACCGTGGCCCTCTGTCTGGTTCTGGGGTATATCCCTGCCTATTTTTTTTATAAAACCACTTCCCGGCTCAAACCCTATCTGATGCTGCTGGTCATGCTGCCCTTCTGGATCAGCTTTATTATCCGAACCCTAAGCTGGATTAATATTCTCGGGGATTCGGGCTTAATCAACCATTTGCTGCTCAAGGCCGGGTTTATTTCAAGTCCCCTGGCCCTGCTGTACAATGAAGGGGCGGTGATCATGGGGTTGCTGCAGTATTTACTGCCCTTCATGATTTTAAATATTTATGTCAGCCTGGACGGGATAGACAAGAGCCTGGCAGAGGCGGCCAAAAGCCTGGGCTGTACCGAATGGCAAGCATTCAGAGAAGTCACCCTGCCCTTAAGTATGCCAGGGGTGAGTGCTGGCTGTCTTCTGGTCTTTGTTCTGACCTGTGGCACCTATCTGCCCCCCATGATCCTGGGGGGGCCGGGCAATGAGATGATCGCCAACCTGATTTTTAAACGGGTGATCGGCACCCTTGACTGGCCCTTTGGATCTGCCATCAGCGTAATTCTGATGCTGCTATTGGGTGTCATTGTCTATACCTACAATCGCTACATGGGCATCAACCAGATATTTAAATCCCTGAGCAACGGATAGGAGCCCTTATGAGAAAAATGATTTCTGGATGGACATTGATCAAACTATATACCCTGGTGGTGTATATCTGGATGTTCACCCCCATTGTGGCGGTGGTGATTCTGGCCTTTAATCCCCAGCAGTTTGGATCATTTCCCATGGAGGGATTCTCCTTTAAATGGTTTGTTAAACTTTCCCATAATTCCACCATCCTGGATGCATTCAAAAATTCCATGGTTCTGGGCACCCTGACGGCCATTTTTTCAACCGCAGTGGGGGTTCCGGCGGCCATGGCATTTATCCGGTATGAATTTCGGGGGAAAGAATTGATCAATACCCTGCTCATCGCCCCCATCATGATTCCCGAAGTGGTGCTTGGCGTAGCACTTCTTTTGTTCATCCGGTGGCTGCAACAACCCAAAAGTTTTGCCATGCTGGTGGTTGGACATGTGGTATTGACCCTCCCCTACGTGCTTTTGATCGTTCAGGCCCGGCTTGTGGGGATCAAAAAAGAATATGAAGAGGCGGCTCTCTCCCTGGGGGCAAGTCCCTTCCAGACCTTTCGGGAAATTACCTTTCCCCTGTTGGCCCCGGCTATTTTTGCCGGTATGCTGTTTTCTTTCACCATCTCCTTTGATGATGTCACGGCCACTCTTTTCTGGGCAACCGCACAGAACCAGACCGTGCCCGTTAAAATATTCGGGATGCTGAGAAATTCCATCAGCCCGGAGATCAATGCCCTGGGGACTGTCATGATTGCCCTTACCGTATCAACCCCCATATTGGCAGGCTATCTAACCCGGCGATTTGCCAGGGGAAGCGGAAAATAACAACTCGTTGGCATGGGCAGATTAGGCCTTTGTCATAACTTTTTAATATAGAACAAAAAAGGAGAGCAGAATGGGAAACGATTTGGAAAAACGCTTGGATGAGGTACAGGAAAGTTACAGCCAGGGCAATATCTCCCGACGGGATTTTGTTAAATTTGTGGGTATCACCGGTGCCTCATTGGGGATTATGGGCGGACCCTTCGGGTTGGTGAAACAGGCTTTTTCCGGCAGCAAACCCATCACCTGCCATTCCTGGGGAGGCTCCACTTCCGAAGCATTGAGAAAATTTGCCTTTGATCCCTTTACCAAGGCCGAGGGCATCAAGGTGATTGATGCCGCCTTTACCGGCATGGATGCGTTTTTAACCCAGGTCAAGGCCTCCTATCCGCCGGGTGGAGAATTTAACATTGCCCATTTGAGCGCGGTGTATGATTATGCCCGGTACACAGACCTTGGTTTTGGAGTTGTTCTGGATGAAACAAAAATCCCCAACCTGAAAAATGTCATGACCAAAATGACCGATACCCTGAGGGGAATCTCCAAGGGAACTCTTTCAGGCGTTCCCTATGATCTGGGCCAGACCGGTATTGCCTATAACACGGACAAGATCTCCAAGGCAGATGCCGAAAAACTGGGTGCCTCTCTTTTGTTCGAAAAAAGCCTTAAGGGGAAACTGGGTTCCTGGGGCGGTGATTTCAGGACCAACATGTGGTATGCCGCCCTGCATACCGGCCAGAGTCCCAACAATATTACAGATGAAAAAGCGGTCTGGGATGCATTGAAAGAACAGCGGGGTTTGATAAAAAAATATTGGTCTTCGGGATCTGAACTCATGAGCCTGTTAGGCAATGGCGAAATATATGCCACAGTGGCCTGGTCGGGCCGAGTGGCAGGTCTCCAGGAGCAGGGCCATCCCATTGGATATCTGGCGCCTGAAGGGACTTATTCCTGGATGGAATACATGTATGTACTCAAGGGTACCGACCTTGATGTTGCCCAGAAATTATTGAATTCCATGCTGGAACCTGCCGCATCCATAGCCGTGGCCAAGGGGCAAAAGTATCCCACCAGCCTGGACCCCACAAAGGTTCCCATGCCCGATGAAGTGAAAAAACTACCCGCCTTTGACCCCACCGGTAAGCTAGATGGGTATCTGTTTGCCGATCCTGCCTATTGGAACAGCCACCAGCTTGACTGGGCTGAAAAATGGGATCGGGTCATGGCTGGCTGATCGGGTCATAAACACAGGATTCTTTGGTGTTTTGCTGACAATAACACCAAAGAATCCTTTAACCCCATGGGGAGATATAACGGTTTGGTACAAGAAAAAGATCCGGCATTTGTGAGGTTCAAGGGAATTGAAAAAAAATATGGAAATGTAGTTGCCGTAAAAAAAATGGACCTGGAAATTCCTGAAGGGTCTTTGGTGACCCTGTTGGGGCCTTCCGGGTGTGGGAAAACCACCCTTTTAAGAATGCTGGCGGGACTGGAAACACCCACCCATGGCGATATTTTTATCCGGGGTAAACGGATCAATGATACCCCCATCCATAAACGGAACCTGGGGATGATTTTCCAGAATTATGCCCTGTTTCCCCATAAAACCATCTTTGAAAATGTGGCCTTTGGCCTTAAGTACAGAGGGACATCCAAGGATGATGTCCGGGGAAAGGTTGAAAAGGCCCTGGAAATGGTAAGGCTCCCGGGGGTCGGGGAGCGGATGCCCTCCCAACTTTCCGGTGGTCAACAGCAGCGGATTGCCCTGGCCCGTGCCATTGTGATTGAACCGGACGTACTCTTGATGGATGAACCCCTGTCTGCCCTGGACGAGAACCTAAGGGAGGATATGCGACGGGAAATTGATAACCTCCAGCAGGATCTCGGGGTCACCACCATTTTTGTGACCCATGACCAGCGGGAAGCCCTTTCCATGTCAGACAAGGTGGTGGTCATGAAAGACGGATTTATCCAGCAGCAAGGAAGTCCGGAAGAGGTGTACAATAATTCGGCCAATCATTTTGTGGCGGATTTTTTGGGCCATTCCAATTTTATGAATGCCGTGGTTGAAAAAGAAGAAAAGGATTTTCTTCGGGTCAGGCTTGGGGATAAAAGCGCCTGCCTGGTAAGTCCGGCAGGAGATTTTGTGGCCGGGGACAAGGCGGAAATCGTGATTCGGGCCCAAAAGATGACCCTGGGCCATGAAAAGGATTTTAACCAGGAACCGGAGATGAACTATTTTTTCGGTAAAATCGTGGACCGAAGTTATATGGGGGGCGAGGTCAGTTATTTTGTGAAACTTCCCGACGGCCAGATTTTACACGTGATTAATTTTGTGAAGCGTGCCCCCTATCGCCGGGGGGAGGAAGTCTATGTACAGGTGGACCCGTTCCATTGCAGATTGTTGAAACCATGAAATAATCAGACTCACGTAAATCGTATGGGATGGATGGCCGGTTGCGCATCGTTACAACCTCTTCCTGGGGAGAGGTGCGTTTAAAAACACAAACGCGTTCAAAAACAGAGGTGCGTTCAAAAACAAAGGTCCGTTTAAAAACACAAGGAGAGCGAAACTAAGAGTGACAGATTTTTCTCACAAGCCCAGGAAGGAGAATTTTTCATGGATCAAGCAGACCCTGGATCCATGGTCAAGCTATATAATTTTTGAAAATGACTTAAAGCAGCAGGGCGGCTCGATCTTTGATTCGGATCACATTGCCTATGCCTATCTTGCACGGGAAAAAATTGACTGGCAGCAGATTATTGACATGGATATGTCAAGGGAATATCTGGTGATCCGTATGGTTCCGGGCAATGAAGATAAGGTACTTGGACGGATCATGGGATATGGGTTCCCCGAAAATACCATATATTATATATACAAGGCAAAAGAGGTGCGAAAGTGAAACTAAAGACAGATACTATCTTGGAAGTCCGGTTTGAACATTCAAAAAAGCAGGTTGATGTTCGTTTGTCCAAATTAACGGATAGTATAATTCAATTCCTGGAAATCTACGGGAATGAACAATTTTGTGGGAGTTCCTTTGTTGCAGTTGTCGGCAACACAGATGGGCAGACAAAGTTTGCCGCTCTTTTGGCTGCCACTGGGTATACCGCTGATCCCAAAGGGTTCTTTGAGGTGTTGCTGGACGCCATTGGCAGGTCCCAAAGCTATAATCTTATCTTAAACCAGATAGCCATGCCCTCCATGCTCCTGGTCGCCCTGCTGGAACAAGTGATCCCGGGTCATGGATATGTGTCCATAAAAGACACAGCGCAACTGGCAAAAGAAACGAACCTGGATATCCCTAAGAACCAGAAATCCGACCTCCAGGCAGTTATTGAACGCTATCCGGTCCGCCTATCCCGTCACACCATCCGTCAGATGATGGTCTCGAGGGATGTGGCCTACCAATACATGCCCTTTGTGGAAGAGCTGGAATCTGTGGGCCACACCAATACCTGGATCGGCCAGTTCCATGACGGCCTTTTAGAACAGATGTACCAGAACCGGGTGATCTTTCTGCTGAACATGAGCTGCCCGGTCTATTGCCGGTTTTGTTTTAGAAAGCATAAAGATGCCAGGAACGAAAAAAACCCCACCCCTGAAGGAGTTCAGGCCGCAGTTGCCCATGTCAAAAATTCTCCCTTGATCAAGGAAATTGTGGTCACAGGAGGAGATCCGTTCATGAACAGAGGCAATATGGCCGCCACCATTGACGGGCTCATGAGAGTTCCCCATGTCCAGACCCTGCGCCTTGCCACCCGATCCGTGGCCTATTATCCGGATCTGTTTCTGGACAATGAATCGGCCTATCTTAAATATTTGAAACAAAAAAACCTGGAACTCCAGCAACATGGCAAGCGCATGGAAGTTGCCACCCATTTTATCCATCCCGACGAGGTGAGTCCTGAAAGCCTGGATATTATCTCAGATCTGGTTAAAAACGGTATTACCGTCTATATCCAGACCCCATTCCTGAGTGACTGCAACGATACGGGACCCGAATTGGTAAGGCTTTTCGGTCTGTTGCGCGGGGCCGGTGCTGAACTGCATTATCTTTATATTCCCTGCAGTCCCATCCATGGCAATTCCATCTATTGGAAACCCCTGGGCGACGGTATTAATATGTCCTTACCCCTCCGGGCTCACCTATCCGACCGGGTCATTCCACGGATCTGTACGGCCACTCCCATTGGAAAAATGGATTGGTATACCAGTGGTTGGGCCGTTGAGCAGGTGGAGGGTCAGGAAAACTTTATCTGGATCAGAACCCCCTATACCCCGGAATATTTTAAGAATTTTGCCCCCCTTGCCAATGAACTGACAAATATACGGATTAATGCCGAAGGCACCATGGATATCCAGTACATGGCAAAAATTGGGGACGAGACCTGTTTGATCGGGAACAGACCAAAAAAAACGGCTCCCAAAAACCCAGGCGCAACCGGGGTGGATATAGACTGTCTTAAAAAAGAATTGACCCTCAATTGTCAGGCAGGTGATTCCATTGTGATAACCGGGATTGACGGATTGTCACGGCTCCACGAAACCCGGGTTCAGATTAATGCTAAAGCTGGCGTTGAACAAATGGCCTATATCATGGCGGATCACAGGATAACAGATGTGGTGGTGGCACCTGATATGAATGCTGCCGTAAAGGATTCAGTAGGCGCAGTGGATGCAGAAGGCGCAGTGGACGCAGTAGACGCGCTCTATGATATCAGCCGGATTATTCGGCAGCTAAGGGATATCCCCCATGTCAATACGGTAAGGTTACGTTCCATGAAATTTGCAACCACACCGGATGACTATACCCTATCTGTCATCAATACATTGGGGGATTTAAACCACTTGTCCGTGGTCAACCCCCTTCGCCTTGAAATAGAGAGTTGGTTTATCAGTGATAAGGATGTTGGGGATGCCCATGGCAAATTGGTCCGGCGTTTGAACAATAAAGGGATCACGGTGTATGCCAATGTGCCATTGCTTGGCGGGGTGAATGATACGGACAGGGCCATCCATGACTTGGCCTATGCCCTTAGAGAAAATGGCATAGAGTTTCACCATCTTTATGTGGCAGGGCTGCCCATCCAGAATCACTGGAATAAAAAATATCCCATCGATTCCTATGATGTCATTGATATTGCCACAATGGTCCGTCGGGAGGGGTCGGGCAGAGAGATTCCCCGGTATATTATTTTAACCCCCCTGGGGGAAGCGGATTATGGACTCACCGCCAAATTTATAGGAACCGGCAGTGAATTGAAAATAAAGCTTGGCTGTTATGATGAATCCTATTATAAATCCATTGATAAAAATTTTGTATTTCCGGAAGGGATTGACACAGAAACAGACGGGAACCCTGTGGTAATCGTTCCGGGTCTTCTAAAAACCAATGATTTTCCCATTTCTTAAGAATTTTAAGGACAAATAAATGAAATATCCCTACATGGATTACAGCGACAAAATTGAGATTCAGCCCATATTTAAAGGTTTGACAGGCGACCCCCTGATCGTGGACATGTCTGTGGGATCCAAGGTTTTTGAACAGGTGGATATCCTTGACCAGAAAGCATTTCAGGCCTGGCTGGACAAGAGTATGGCAGGCAGGTTTACCTGGGGCCTGGCTTCTTATCTGGAGGACCGGCAGACTATTTTGTCCCAATATCCCCAGATGCGAGAGGAACAGCGGTATTATCACCTGGGGCTGGATGTTATCGTGGATCTTGGGACTGCCTTGCATGCCCCCCTGGACGCAGTGGTAAAAGAGAGCAGTTATGAGGCCGGAGAGGGCAATTACGGGGGCAATGTTCTGCTGGCCCACGAAAGCCCTTATTTTGAAACCTTTTACAGCATTTACGGCCATTTAAACAAAGAACAACTCCCGGCTCCCGGGGAAAGATTTAAGGCCGGACAGGTGTTTGCCTATATCGGGGATTTCCATGAAAACGGGAACTGGTTTTACCACACCCACCTCCAGGTGATCACCCAGAAGGGCTATGAACAAGGGTGGGTCTCCAAGGGATATTGTGCGGCCAAAGACTTGGCCGTCATGGATTCTATCTGTCCCTCGCCCTTGTCATTGTTTAAGATTTAAATTCAAGATGTAACAGATTCATGGTTTAAATTGTTGGACCATCTTTTCCATGAGCTTTGTGTGAGCCGTTGTATCCAAGGGGGGTGTTGAGGAAAACTTTTGCCATATTTTTAAATCACCCATCTGTCCGTGGCACCCCATGCACAGCCCGGTCCTTAAAATCCGGGTAAGTTCCGTTTGGTTAAAGGCCCGACTTAA
>JAFLJU010000151.1 GCA_022712835.1 Desulfobacteraceae bacterium | reverse complement strand
TGCTTGTTCACGGGCAGGGTGGCCATGGAGGATGCACTGGCAAATGCCAGTATCTGGGTTTCTTTCATGCCGGCAAGAAATTTTATGGGATTCATCCGGCCCAATAGCATGACCAGCAAGGGCATCATACCAAAATGGATCAGGCCTAAGGTGCCGGAGAAGACAGCCAATAATGCCAGGACTAGTTTCATGATATCCATGCCGAAAAGCGCAATGGAATTGACCATGAGGCCGAACACCCCGATGGGGGCAATGACCAATACTTTTTTGATCATCCAGATCATGGCCTGGTTGATGGTTTCCACAAGATTTATCAGGGGCTGCCGCTTTTCATCGGGTATCACGGACAGGGCAATGCCGAAAAACAGGGCAAAGAAAAGGATTTGAAGAATATTACCAGATACAAGGGAAGCAAAGGGGTTTTCCGGGATAATCCCCATGATGGTCTGCCAGAATCCTGCAATGTCAGCATTCTTAGCATAGGTGGCGGGATCGGTTTTCAAGGATTCAGGCAGGGTGATCCCCTGGCCTGGCTTAAAAATAGTGCCTGCAACAAGGCCCAGAACTACCGAGACAGCAGAGGTGCCAAGATAGAATAAAATGGTGAAGATCCCCACTTTTCCGGCGGATTTTGTCTGGCCCAGGGCGGCGGCTCCGGAAATAATACTGAAGAAAATCAATGGGATAATTACCATTTTAATCAATAGAATAAAAATATCCCCCAAAGGGGCGAACATGGCCCCTTTTTCCCCCAGGAAGAATCCTGCCACAATTCCCAGCACCATGCCCATAAGGATCTGGGTGCTGTTGCTAATTTTTGTCATTGAATCTCTCCTAAAAATCTGCTGTAAAAAATAATAGTTTGTTTGGTATTAACAGGACACACAGCAAACCGCAAGGCCGCCCAGGGCGGTTTCCTTATAGCGGGTACACATGTCTTGTCCTGTTTCCATCATTGTTTCCACCACTTCATCAAAGGTAATCTTTTGACGGGCCGGGTCCCCGGCCTCGGCCAGAATATAGGCATTGGCCGCAGTGACCGCTCCCACGGCATTGCGTTCAATACAGGGAATTTGTACATAGCCACCCACGGGATCACAGGTCATGCCCAGTTGGTGTTCAAGGGCGATTTCTGCTGCATTTTCTACTTTTTTCATGGGGCCTTCCAGGGCATAGGTCATAAAGGCGGCTCCCATGGACGAGGCCACCCCCACCTCTCCCTGGCAACCGACCTCCGCACCGGAGATGCTGGCATTTCTTTTGGCAATAAAGGCGATGACGGCCGCTGCCAGGAGCCCTTCCCTCAGTTGTGAAGGCGATACCTCATATTGGTGTTTTAATAAATAGATTATCCCGGGCATGACCCCGGCGGCACCGGAAGTCGGGGCGGTGACCACCCGCTGGCCTGCGGCATTTTCTTCGGAAGCTGCCATGGCATAGGCGTTGAGCTTGGCTAGGAAGCGTCCGGTCTCCCGCTTCATTTTCTGGGAGTTTTCCATGAGAATCTTGGCTTTGCGCATCAGCCCGATGGGACCGGGCAGAATCCCGTCCTTTGACAGCCCCCTTTCCACAGAGGTGCACATGGCATCAAGGATTTTGTCCAACCCTTCATGGATTTGTTCCGTGGATTTACCCGTGATCGCTGTTTCATTTTCCAGAATCACCTGGCTTAGGGAAAGCCCGGTTTTTCTCAGTATCTTCCTCAGTTGGTTCATATTTCGATACGCATGGGGCGGTGTGGGTTTTTGCGCTTCAATTTCCCCCTTACACTGGATGAATCCGCCGCCGATGGAATAGTATTCTTTTTCCAGTAACACCTTATCTTGCTGGCTGAGTTTAAAGCGCAGGGTGTTGGAAAAGGGCAGGGGGTCTGTGCCTTCCCCTTCAAAATGAATGTGTCGGGGTAAAAATTGAATGGACTCTTTTCCAAAGGGAACCTCATAGGTTTTTTCCGGGTCTTCCAGCAATTGGCCTAGAATGTCACAATCGCAGCTTGCTGGTTCCCATCCCAGAAGACCGCCAAGAACCGCCCTGTGGGTGCCATGGCCCTTGCCGGTAAGGCTCAGGGAGCCAAAGAGATAAACGGTAAGTTTCAACCCTTTTTTTTGGGGGGTGTTGGGGGGAAGTTTTTCCATGGCATCCCTAAATAAAAGAGCTGCTTTCATGGGGCCGATGGTATGGGAACTGGAAGGGCCGGGGCCTGTTTTAAATATGTCAAAAATAGAAGTTGTAATAGAATCTGTCATAAGAATTACCTATGTATAAAAGGGGAAGTGAGACACGATTTTTTTTAAGTTGCCTAGTCATAAATGATTTGGTGTTCTTTTGTTTTCTGACGTCTTTTTTCAATCATTTTCTTTTTCCGGGCCATAAATTTGTTTTTCAGGAAAACCGCCGGGCTTGATTTTTCGATTCCCTTGTTTTTCGCAAGCCAGGGCATTTGTTCAAAATATTCATAGGTTAAAAGGCCCAGGGTTCCATCTGTCTTGATCTGGTCGAGGAACAGGTTCAGCCAGTTCAGAAATTCTAGGTCCCCCTGGCGGATGGCAAAGGCATAATGCTCCCGGGTTACCGGGGCTAGCAGGGGTTTTATCTTTATATAGTGTTCCGGGTGGGTTTTTGTCCAGATACTAACAAAAGGGGAATCTGCCACCATTGCATTGACCTCTCCTTTGACCAACCCCTGGGCCGCGCTTTGAGCTGTGGGGTAGACACGGATGGCGGATGTGGGAAACAATTGTCTGGCAAAACGCTCATGGGTGGTGTTGGCCTTGACTCCCAGAGTGAGTCCTTTTATATCCACCAGGTCAAAGTATGAGTCTGAATTGGGTGTGGCAAGTTCCCGGGTGACAAGGGCCGCCTGGCTTACCTCAAAGTAGGGGGAGGTAAAACTGACCTTTAATCCCCGTTCC
>JAFLJU010000673.1 GCA_022712835.1 Desulfobacteraceae bacterium | reverse complement strand
CTAATGATGAGACTTGCCGCTATCGTTCATGGTATCCATGGCAGACTTCACAATAACAAAGGTCATTCCGGCTCCCAGAATGGAAACCGCGTACCATAATCCGCCCATGAAAACAACATGGCCAATGTCCCAAACCCATTCAAAGCTAAATGGAAACATATGTTTTCTCCTTTTTGTTCATTACTCAGCCTTGGACTGATTCAGTTCACGTTCCTGGGGAAATACCGGCAGATACCGATAGGCCACGGCAATGAGAATAATGCCATAGGCAACCGGCAGAATGCTGGTGGCCACTTCCTGCCAACTGGGGATATAAAGCGCCCAGGTGTCAAAGGACATAACCGGTACTGCCATGATCTGCAGCACCATCACCCAGCGGTTCAGACAAACACCAATCACCCCCAAAACAATGGCGATCAATCTTAAGTTTGAATTTTCCCTTGTACCTTTGTAGAGCAACAAGAATCCTGGTACCACACCGCAGACAACAATTTCAACAATGAGAATCCAATATCCGTAAAATGCATTATTGGTATAAAAATGACTCATTTTAAAACCGAGGCTGGGAGCGGTAACCGTTGCCCAGTAAATGGTATCAATTATTTTGGCAATGATGTAAGTGGTGATCATCCAACCGGAAATTTTGGCCAGCAGATGAACCACCTTATCGCTCACCAGTTTTTTGCCGGTAATGACTTCTGTAATCTTGGTAACCAGCAGGGTAAAACAGGGACCAAAGGCTGCCGCAGACCAGGTAAACAGAAAAAACGTCCAGGGCCAGATCAGCAACCCTTCCCGAACGGCAAAGGGACGGCCGTACATGACGCCTGCCACACCACCTAATGATCCTTGATGGAAAAAGGAAAGAAAGGCACCGGTGGCCGCAAAAATTACCATCACCCCATGCATGTTATGGGCAAGGTGATGGAAAAACGGCACCTTGTTGAGCTGACGGTTTTCCAGGATATTGGGAATAAACTCAATGGTCAGTACCGCAAAATAGGCGGATAGACAAAAAGCCACCTCGGTGAGCATGGAGTGGACATTTGCATGCCAGAAAATAAACCAGCCGCGTAGGGGCTGTCCAATATCAATGGCCAGGATCAAAAGGGCAGAGCTATAACAGATAAACCCGATGATCACGGCAAAGTTAATGATATTTTTCAGCTCATCCACTTTAAAGATATATTTCAATAACCCGGTAAAAAATGCCCCGCCCCCAACGGCGATAATGGCAAGATCGGCCCAAATCCACAGGGCAAACCCGTAATAATCATTCATATTTGTCTGGTTCAAGCCTTTAAACCAACAAAGAAACATGGCATAAACGCCCCAGAGAACCACGACCCCGACAATGCTGATCCCAAACATAAATTTTGGAAATGAGCACCGCTCAGCGCCTTCAGGTATTAATGCAGAATCCATATTTAAATACTCCTAGCATAGGTTTTGGATATTTTAGTCATGGGATGCAGATCCATGATGATTCTTAACCTTATCCCACTCACCATCGAGATAGTTATCCCCCGCTTTTCTAACCCATTCGCGCTCGGACAGGTAGTAAATCTTGGTGTTGGTTCCCAGACGTTCAAGCAGCCTGAAAACCTTGGGGTTTCTTGACTTACCCACCACATGTTTGTTCATGGGATCGGGATGGGGATCGGGTTTAACAATCTTATGCACCTCGTGGGAGGGATCATTCAAATCACCAAACACAATGGCACCGGCCGGACAAGCAGTGGTACACGCGGTCTGGTACTCATCTTCCTCAATACCCTCACGCTCCTCACCATAAGCCTTTTCCCTTGCAAGCTGGTATCTGTGGTAGCAAAAACTGCATTTTTCAACCACCCCCCGCATACGGGGAGATACGTTGGGGCTCAGGTAATTTTCCATGCCTTCGGGCCATTTGGGATCCCACCAATTAAAATATCGTGCATGGTAGGGGCAGGCCCCCATGCAGTACCGGCAACCAAAACATCTTGTATAAATCTGGCTGACAATTCCTGTGTCATAGCCGTAGTCCGTTGCCGTTGCAGGACAAACAGAGACACAGGGAGAATGTCCGTGGCCTCCTTTTCCTTCACAATGCTGGCAGGGCCTGGGCATATAAACAATTTGTGTATCAGGAAAGGATTTACCATTGGTCAGCTTATAAACTCGCATCCAGGTGATACTATCCTTTTTCCTGGACTCATCCTCCTTGAACGGAACATTATTTTCCGACATGCACGATACCATGCAGGAACCACATCCCGTGCATTTGTCCAGATCAATGACCATTCCGAACTTATGTGCTTTTTTATCTTGTATCATCAGAACCTCTTAAGATTTTTATCCATGTAATTTATGCTTTGGAGATTTTGGCTTTTATACCAAAGGCAGCATCCAGTCCTGAACCAGATTCAATTACCGGGCCTATTAAATCATTCACATTCACACCCTTGTTTGAGACAAATTTATTGTCAAAGGTATGACCAAGACCTCTTACCATCCCGATGACACCCGGCATCATTCCTTCATTGAAATTAACCTTCACCAATGCTTTCCCCACTGGGGTTGTCAAAAGAGCATCACCGCCATCTTTAAGAGACTTGACGGTCATTGGGTTAATTTCCACAACAATATCCGTACCGGTCAACACTTTGTCGGAAACCGTTTTAATGGCAAAGGGGGAAACCGCAGGAACGGCTCCTGTCAGACGCATATTATCTATGGGTATCAATGTCAGTTCAAAATCACCCTGGGCCTTAGTGGTGGCAGGGTTGGTGGATAGAAACGTAAAATCAACAAAAACGTTTCCATCCGGCGCCCCTTCCGATACTAGAACATGCCCCTCTTCGGACAAAGAATCCCAAATATCGGGCGTAACCTCTTCAAGGCAGGCAACATAGCTTTCCCAGTCAAAATTCTCGGCAATGGTTCCACCAAGCGCTTTAGCCAGAAGTATCAAGGCATCCCCCGGATCTTTGGTATCAAAAACAGGTTTGATGATAGGTTGGATCAGGCCGATGACATTCATTGCAAGGCCAGCTTGTGAAGGAACATCTTCCATTCGCTCAAGAAAGGTGTTCATGGGGAAAATCACATCCGCTTCCATGGCGGTTTCATCCAGGAAAGAGGAGAAACTAACCACAAACGGAACTTTTTTAAAGGCCGCTTTTACCCGTTTTGGATCGGAAAAGGAATAACAGGGGTTGGCATTGTACACAAAAAGCGCATCCACAATGGGTTGGTCCGTGGCGGTAATTTTTGCCACAAGATCATTGATGGAATCTGCCAGTTTTTCCTGTCCTGCTCCGGTTTCAGCCGCATCATCCATAATGGCTTCGGGAAATGCGAGATAGTCCTTCTGGGGCATGATAAAGGCCCCACCCTTCTTGTTCAAATTGCCCACAAGACAGTTCAGGGTATGGACGGCAGCAAACTCTTTCAGACTCTGCCCACTTTCTCCCCTGCCCTTTCCGGGAATGGCAACCGGCATTTTTGCCTTGGCAAACATCACCGCCAGCTTTTCAATATCAGCCGCTTTGATTCCGCAAATTTCAGCCACTTTTTCCGGAGCATATTCTTTTTGAACCATGATGGCAAATTTATTGAAACCGCCCTTAAAATTACCAGTATCATAATTATTACCGCTAAAAAGATTTTTCTTAATAATTACGGCACATAGACCAAGGGCAAGATCACTTTCGGTTCCAGGGTTTATGGGAATCCATTTGTCGGCATTGGCCGCCGTATTGGACAGCCGGGCCTCTATCTGGTAAAGTTTGGCATGCCTTTGTTTTCTGGATGAATTTGCCTTAAAGCAATTTACCGGAGATCCCCATCCTTCTAGAAGGCCTGCACCAAAACTTAAAACTAAATCTGAATTTTCAAGATCAAACCCAATGGTATTACCGCCACCGTGAAGGGTTTGAGCCGTCAGCTCAAGGTTGGATTCAAGACTTGGCATGGCATACATGTTGGATGAACCAAAAGCCGATAAAAACCTAGTAAAAAGTTTTGGCACCGACCCTTGTGTCTTGTCGGTAATACAGACAAGCTTTTGGGAAGCATTGGCTTTTCTTATGTCGGCAAGCTTGCCTGCCGTCAGGGAAATCGCGTCCTCCCAGGATATTTTTTCAAATTTATCCCCATTTTTTCTTAAGGGGGTCTTGATCCTGGCTGGATCATACAGATACTGAAGGCCTGAAATGCCGTGTAGGCATACACCACCGTCATTTATGGGATATTCGGCCAACCCTTCTATTTTAACGGGCCTGCCGGCTATTTTTCGAACACTGATACCACAGTTTCCCGGGCATAGGTTGCACACCGATTTATCATAGGATATTTCGCCGTCAACCGGGACAGGAGTCCAAGGCCAGTTCTGGGTCCAAATGGAAGAATCATCTGTCAGTTTCAAC
>JAFLJU010000592.1 GCA_022712835.1 Desulfobacteraceae bacterium | reverse complement strand
GCACAGGGCTTCCACCTTTTCGCCCTCTTCAGCCACCACAACCGGGTGGCCGTCCACTTCAATGAGCAACAACGCGGCTGCATCAACGGGAAGGCCTGCATGGGAATAGTCTTCCACCGCCCGGATGGTAAAATTATCCAGAATCTCAAGGGTAGCAGGAACAATGTGGGCGGCAATGATTTCAGCCACGGTTTCAGATGCTGCATCTATTGTTTCGTAAACCGCCACCATGGACTGCCGTGCTCTGGGAGCGGGGATCAGTTTTAAAATGATTTCATCCAAAATACCCAGGGTCCCTTCGGACCCAGTCATGAGTCCCGTTATATTATATCCAGTGGCACATTTTACCGTCCTGGAACCGGTTTTAACATATTGCCCCCGGGCATCAAAAAAATGAAGCCCCATGACATAATCCTTGGTCACCCCGTATTTGAGTCCCCGCAACCCCCCGGCATTCTCCGCCACATTACCCCCCAGGGTGGAGACGGCCTGACTTCCGGGATCAGGCGGATAAAAAAGCCCTCGTTTTTCCACTGCTGCAGCGAGGGTGGCCGTGACAACCCCTGGTTGAACCACAGCATACATATCCTGTTCATTGATTTCAATTATTTTATTTAGGCGACCGGTGAGCAGAACAATCCCCGAAGCGTCTGGAATAGTCCCTCCGGACAGGTTGGTGCCCGATCCCCTGACGGTTATGGGAATACGATTTTCATGGCAAAGGGAGACTATTTTACCGATCTCTGGGGTAGTGCCCGGCATTACTACGGCAAAGGGCATTTGTGAATCAAGGACAGCTGCATCATAGGAATAGGTAAGCATGTCCTCTCGTTCCGTGAGCAGGTGTTCGGACCCGACAATCTTTTTTAATTCGCTGACAATAGACTTGCTGATCATATTTACCCCTTGTGTCTTTGGTATTACCAATTCTTAAATTGATCTTGCGCGCTTGCTTTTCATGCGGGCATGTCAAGTCCCCCCCCTTTGGGTGACTCGAATCATCAATGTTTGAACCAACTGAATTTACTTGATAAAAAACTATATAGCAGACTTTAAAATAAAAAACAAATAATTATATTTTTTTCTTGACAAAAGATATTCCAGGCCTTAATTAATGGTCATACCAAAGAAGAAACATGTTTTTTTTAATTTTATCAAGAATTGGTTTGCTGGAAAACCTTTGAGACAGATTCAAAGTAAAGGAGGGAGCAACAGATCCAAGGCATAACGATTGCTGGGTTGGTTTTCAACCCGAGTTTTTACCCATGATTTTTGTATCCATGATTTTACCTGTAGGCAATTTAAGGATGGAGGGAAAAAATGAAAAAAAGCTTAACCGTATTGATTACCTGCCTGATGGCATTCTTTTTTATCTGCGGCAATACCTATGCTGCAAAACGTGAAAAATTTGGTGAAGATCCCCGTCATAAAGTGGCAAAACGCGTCTCATTCAAAACATCCCAAGAAAAAATTCGCTGGAAAATGGTCATGCCCTGGTCCAAGGGGCTGTTGTTCTACGATATTGCCGTACATTTCGCCGACAGTGTCCGCCTGGCATCCGCCGGCAGACTGGATATCAAACCTTTTTCCGCAGGGGAACTGGTACCGGCCATGCAGAGCTTTGATGCAGTCAGCCAGGGAGCAGCCCAGGTAGGCCATGACTGGCCCGGATACTGGAAGGGTAAAAATGAAGCCTTTGTGGCCTTTGCTTCGGTTCCCTTTGGACTGGACGCAGAAGGGTATAATATCTGGCTCTATGAAAGAGGCGGCCTTGAAATGATGCAGGAGCTGTATGGCAAATTTAACCTCTTTGTTCTCCCCGGCGGCCAGTGCGGCCAGGAAATGGGATTATTTTCCAATATAAGAGCCACCAAGATGGAAGATTTCAAAGGCATGAGACTTAGGACTCCGGGCTGGTTCATGGATATTATGAACAATCTGGGCGCTTCTGTTACACCGCTGCCCGGCGGCGAAGTCTATCTTGCCCTGGAACGCGGCGTCATTGATGCAGCGGAATTTTCTTCCCCTGCCATCAACTATCCCATGGGATTTGATGAAATCACCAAATATGTCATTCAGCCCGGCGTTCATCAGCCCGGTATTCAGACTGGTCTTTTCTTTAACATGGATGCCTATAATAAACTGCCGGATGATCTCAAATGGATCATTGACATCTGTGCCAAGGAAACCCAACTCTGGAGCTACAACTGGATCAATAACCTCAATGCAAAAGCCATCCGCCTGTTCAAGAAAAATGTTGAATTTGTTGAAATGGATGAAGCCACCCGCATCGAATTCAGAAAAACCACCAAGATCTATATTGATTCTCTGAAAGCTAAATACCCGGATGTGAAAAAAGTCATGGATTCCCAGGAAGCATTTACAGAAGATTATGCCGACTGGAGAAAAGTCCGGGGCGGAGTTGCTCCCTGGCCCTATGAGACCTATATCAACGGTAAGACATTTGAATAAAAAAAAGAGTTGGGCCTTTGCCTGAATCTTTTGGTCCGGCTGCCGCCAACAATCCCAATATACTGGCAGCCGGACCCTTACCCTTGCACCAATCTTCCAATAAAGGAAATGACATGTTGGAATCAGTATCAAAAAAATTGGAACAGATCACCCGAAAAGAAGGGGAAATCAGCTCTTTTCTCATTTACCCCCTGCTGGGCATTGTGGTATTTGAAGTGTTCATGCGGTATGTGTTCAATTCCCCCACAAACTGGGGATTTGAGGCCACCACCTTTGTCTACGGCCTCCACTATATGTTCGGGCTGGCCTATACAGATGTTTACGACGGCCACGTCCGGGTCGATATCTTTACGGCATTGACCTCTCAAAAAATCCAGGCCATCATCAAAGTGTTGACCAACCTGGCTTTTTTCATGCCGGTAATGAGCTTCTTGACCCTCTGGTCTTTTAAGTTCGCCTATGTGTCCACCCGGGGCCTTGAGGTGAATTCCACCTCCTGGGCACCGCCCATCTGGCCCTTGAAAATCCTGATGGCCGTCTGTTTTCTCTTTTTGTTTCTCCAGGGCATTGCAAATTTAATTAAAGATATCAACTCACTTAAACAATAAGGAAGGTTTTTTCCATGAGTATTGAATTCCTGACAGTGGCCATGTTTGCCACCCTTATCCTGGCAATCACCCTGGGGCACCCCCTGGCATATACTCTGGCCGCGGTTGCAACGTTCTTTGGTTTGATTGACAATGGATTTTCCTTTCCCATGCTCTTTGAGTTGTTTGTCAACAACACCTGGGGATTGATGAACAATTATACCCTGGTGGCCATCCCGTTGTTTATCCTCATGGCCCAGATCCTGGATCGGTCCAAGGTCTCCGATGCCCTGTTTGAAGCCCTTTACGTTGTACTGGGCGGTATCAAGGGAGGCCTTGGCCTTGCCGTGGTCGTGGTCTGTACGGTTTTTGCCGCCACAACCGGCATCATCGGCGCATCGGTTGTTGCCATGGGCCTTCTGGCCACCCCCACCCTGATGAAAAAAGGGTACCAAAAAGAATTGAGCGCAGGGATTATCTGCGCTGCAGGAACCCTAGGGATCTTGATTCCCCCCTCCATCATGATGGTGGTTTACGGCGGCCTTACGGGAATGAAGGAAACCTCCGTAGGAAACCTGTTTGCCGGCTCCATCTTTCCGGGCCTGATGCTGGCCGGGCTTTATTTTGCCTATATCCTGATCCGGTGTAAAATTAATCCAGAACTGGGACCTCCTATTTCAAAAGAAGAGGCTTCCACCTATACGGCAGGCCAAAAATGGGCCATGACCTTAAAGTCTCTGGTGCCGCCCATGGTGCTGATTCTATCTGTCATGGGAACCATTCTGGCCGGTGTGGCAACCCCCACGGAAGCCGCTGGCTTGGGCGCTTTGGGCTCCATGATATTGGCACTTTTTAATAAGAAGCTCAATTTTACGGTGTTAAAAGAATCTGCCTATTCCACCTTGAAAACCACCTCCATGGTGATGATGCTCTTCATCGGCGGGAAATTATTTTCCACGGTCTTTTTAAGCATGGGCGGAGGCGACGTGGTGGCAGACCTTCTCATTGGCTCTGGGATGAACCGCTGGCTAGTCCTGTTGGTCATGATGGGCATCGTTTTTTTAATGGGAATGTTCATTGACTGGGCAGCTATTCTTTTGGTCACCGTGCCGATTTTTCTGCCCATTGCCATTGAACTGGGGTTTGATCCGCTCTGGTTCTCTCTGCTCATGTGCGTTAATCTCCAGACCTCCTTTTTGACCCCGCCTTTTGGTTATGCACTCTTCTATTTCAAAGGCGTGGCACCGCCAGACTATACCATGGGACATATTTACAGGGGGATTTTACCCTTTGTGTTTCTCCAGGTGATCAGCATGGTCATTCTCTGCCTGTTCCCCGCCATCGTGACCTGGCTGCCAAACCTGTTTTTCGGGTCTTAATGCCTCCACCATAAAGCACATGAAGGGCAGGAGAAAAATTAATAGTTTCTTCTTGTTCTTCATGTGCTTCATGGTCAAAAAAGTAAATTTATAGAAAAAACCTTATAGCAAAGGGCCAATCCAGGCAAAGGAGTCACATCATGATCGTGAAGGACAACACCCAGGAGTTTATTGAAAAGGCATCCCTTGTATCTGCCCGGGTTTTTCGGGTCAAGGACCTGTCATCTGCCCTGGACAAGGCCATTGAGCTATGCAAATCAAAATTGCCCTGTGACTCCCAGATGGAAACCCAGGAGAATTCAAACCTGATATCCGAAGAAAAGCTGCGGATTATGGCGGCTCCCAATCTTGATGAAGCTGATTTCACAAGATTTGCCAACCTTTGTCGGGAATCCGGAGATATCCTTGTTATCCGGGAGAACCTGAGGGCGCATCCCGGAGGCATCGACATGGGCATCACCCGGGTGGATTTTGGCATCGCTGAAACCGGAACCCTGGTGTTAAATTCCGATTCCGAAGAAACCCGACTTTCCACCATGCTTTGCGAAACCCATGTGGCCATTCTGGAGGAATCAAAGATTCGGGAAACCGCCCTTTCCATGGCCGATGAACTCAATGATCTTGTGAAACACCCTTCGTCCTACACGGCATTCATCACCGGTGCCAGCCGGACCGCCGATATTGAACGGGTGTTGGCACTGGGGGTTCACGGCCCCCTGGAACTTATCATCCTGCTGGTGGAGGCGTCCTCATGAAAAAAGGAAAAGGAAAAATAGCAAAAGCAGAAAGCTTAAAAGCCTATAAAGAACGGCTGGATACTGCCCTGGGCAATAAATTTTTGCGCACAGCCATGGATAATTTTGCCGTGGCCTACAGAATTTCCAGGGAGAATGCCTTTGCCGGCATGGATGTAGATGCCATGATTCAGGAAGTGGCGGATATCAAGGCCCATGCCATCAAAAACAACCAAACCCTGTTAGAAGAATTTACAAAAAAGGCCGAAACAAACGGCGTCCATGTGCACCTGGCCGATACGGCAGAGGATGCCAACCGCATCATCGGGGAAATAGCCCAAAAGAGTGGATCCAAACATATCGTCAAATCCAAGTCCATGACCGCCGAAGAGATTCATTTGAACCCCTGGCTGGAAAATCTGGGGTTGGAGGTAACGGAGACCGACCTGGGGGAATGGATTGTCCAGCTGCGCCATGAAGGCCCTTCCCACATGGTTATGCCCGCCATTCATCTATCTAGGTTCCAGGTAGCGGACCTATTTTCCGATGTCACGGGAAAAGAACAAGATGCCGAAATTGAGCGGTTGGTCAAGGTGGCCAGACGTCAATTGCGGGAAAAATATATCCAGGCGGACATGGGGATCACCGGGGCCAACTATGCCGTGGCCGGGACCGGCACCATCGGCATTGCCACCAACGAGGGCAATGCCCGCCTGGTTTCCACCCTGCCAAAGGTTCATGTGGCCTTGGTCGGCATTGACAAGCTGTTGCCCACCATTAAAGAGGCC
>JAFLJU010000677.1 GCA_022712835.1 Desulfobacteraceae bacterium | reverse complement strand
CCAAATGAATTTAACCCGATAAAACACTGCCCTTGTTCTGAATGGCCCGGCAGTGGTTGTTTTTCAGTGACTACCTTAAGGTGATATCGATCAAACTCAATCTCCGGGTTGGGGGTATTAAAATGAAGGTTTTTCGGCAGCACCCCGTGTCGGCAGATCAGGGCATTTTTAATAATACCGGCCACGCCCGAAGCTGTTTCCAGATGACCGATGTTTGTTTTAACAGATCCTATTAAACAGGGGTCTTGCTCTTTTTTATGGCGTCCGATTGACCTGCCGATGGCATGGGCCTCAATGGGATCTCCGATTGATGTCCCGGTTCCGTGGGCCTCAACATACCGCACTTTGTCCGGGGAAACACCCGCTTCTTTGAGCGCTTCATTAATTAAAGATTCCTGGGCCTTGATATTGGGTGCGGCAATAACAGGGGTGTGGCCGTCCTGGTTGACTTTGGTGCTGTGGATTAAGGCATAAATCCGGTCCTGGTCTTTTATGGCATCTTTTAATGGTTTCAACAGGACCATCCCGGCACCTTCGGCTTTGACAAATCCATCAGCCGATGCGTCAAATGCCTTGCATCTGCCATCGGCGGACAATCCGCCAAAATTACTGAAGCTGATAAATCCCGAAGGGTACATGATACAATTCACCCCGCCGCCCAGGGCCATCTTGCATTCATTGTTCCATATGGCCTGGCAGGCAAGGTGCAGTGCGTGCAGGGAGGCTGAACAGGCCGTATCCACTGTCATGCTGGGACCGGTCAAATTTAAGAAATGAGAAATCCGGCTGGACTGCAGGCTTAAAATCGCTCCTGTGGCAGAATAAGGATTTGTTTTAACCGGCTCAACCAGGGCATATTGTCCCATGGCAAATTCATAATTGCCTGCTCCCACATAGACCCCGATGGAATCAGGTCCTGTAAGTTTCACACCGGCATCTTCCAGGGCATGCCATGCTGTCTCGAGAAGCATGCGCTGCTGTGGGTCCAGAATACCTGCTTCTGTTGACGATATCCCGAAAAACTTAGCATCAAACTCTTTGATACCGTCAACAAAACCACCCCATTTACTCCGGGACCTGCTGGGATGGATTTTATCTCCACCGTAAAAAACATCTATGTTCCAACGGTCTTCTGGGATTTGGGTTATCGCATCTTTTCCATCTATCAGGTTGTTCCAGTACGTCTCAGGGTCATTCGCAGATCCGGGAAAACGGCACCCCAATCCAATAATCGCAATAGGTTCTCTGGTCATTCTTGCTCCTCAAAACAGTCACGTAATCAATTGAATTCAGTGTTTAAGCTGGACAACAGCATTATGAATGCTTTACCATACATTATAGTCAAAAGAAAATATAAAAAGTTTGCAAAAAGGGCACCAAACTCTCTGGATGACTGCTCTAAGGATTACTGGGCGTGCATGGAAATTTCGCAGTATTTTTACACTTTTAAAAGCTTACGCTATATGGTAGATTTTCTCATATATTAGACTATTACAATGTGCTATTGATTGACCTTCAACCAGGCTGTCAATCCTCAAAGGAGCGGTGATGTTTCGGAAGCCGATTGCGATTGTTGGTATGGGGTGCCGTTTTCCGGGATCTGGAAACGGTGTGATATGTTGACCTTGCTGACTCCGGTTTTCATTCTTCTGGTGATTGTGTCCTGGGTCAGTGTAGGCAATGTGATCTATTTTGTAGGCAGGTGGTATTGGTTTGACAAGTTTCTGAATTCCTCTAAAGCAGCTGGAAATAAATACCCAGGAAACCGTGTGGCAGTGATTGAAGCCGTTAAAGGAGTGGACCGTTATTTTGAAAGCCATGTCATGGCCCTGATCAATCAGAGCTATCCCTGTTATCGAGTGATTTTTTGTCTCAGTGATACTAAGGACCCGGCCTTTGTGTTCCTGGCAGACTATTTTGGCCTGGATACCCGGCCAGGGATCCAGGCCTATCACCTGGACAGAGAACAGATCCAGGATTTCCATGGGGTCAGCCGGGGGCTGTTATCTATTGAGATTGTGCTGGCTGGCCAGGCAATGACCTGTTCCCAGAAAATATTTAACCAAATCAGTGCTTATGATCGCCTGAAACCTGAAGATAAACTCCTGGCCTGGGTGGATGCGGACACCTGCCTGTCAGAGACTTGGCTTGGAGATCTTGTGTCTCCCATCCAGAACAAGGAGTTGGCAGCCGCGACCGGGTATCGCTGCCTGGTGCCGGCCGGACCGGACTGGTCCTCTGCCCTGACCTCGGTGATCAATTCCTCCATCCTTACCCTGCTGGGGGATCACTGGCGCAATTCCCTTTGGGGGGGATCCATGGCAATGACCCGACAGGCCTTTGATAAATTTGAGATCTCCGATTATGTCAGCCGCTGCTTTTCCGATGACGAATCCGTGGGGGCATTGCTAAAGAAAAAAGGGGTTCCCATTTATTTTTCCTTTGCCGTATTGCCTCTGGGAAAGATTCACTATACATTCACTGAGTTGTTAAATTTCGGCCGTCGGCAATATATCTGCGCCAGGCTGTATTATAAGTTTCATCTGTTTATTGCCTGGCTTTTGATGAGCGGTTTCAGCCTGGCCTTTTTTGGTCTCCTGGCAAAGGTGGCAATTCATCCCCAGGGAATTGATCCATTGCTTTTTGGGGGGTTGACTGCGGCCATGGGTCTGAGAGGTTTTTTCCGATTCT
Organism: Desulfobacteraceae bacterium; assembly: GCA_022712835.1. The sequence continues at coordinate 2,616 of JAFLJU010000677.1, read as the reverse complement.
GCTTTATACGGTATGTACTTGGCCAGTCTGAATATGGTCTTAAGTGCCTGTTTCTTGAAACTGCCGGCACACCCATAATCCATCTGATCCATTTGATGATCTGCTATTCTGCCATGGCAGGCAGCCGCGTTGAATGGGCAGGTATCACCTATAGGATAAAAGGGCCGTTTCATGTTACTATTATCTAAGCGCGTACGGGTGTGTATAGGGATAACCGGCTTGTTTCTTTTATGTCTTTCTACAGCCTTTGGAGGGGAAGAGGAGGAAGAGTCTGCACCCGGCATCTGGAGTTCATTCCAGGAAACCTGGTCCCCCAGGCTGGATATCAATTTAAGAAGTTCCTATTATTACAAAGATTCAGACCTTGAACCCAATGACTTTCATTTAAGCTCAGATGCCACCCTCAGCCTGAGCCGGGCATTGACTGACAATCTGATCTTTCAGATTGATCCCAGGGGAAATTTTGACAGCCTGTATACCGCAGGAGTTCAGCTCTTTGTGGAAGACCGGGAGTACAGACCTGCTTTTACCCTGAACGAGGTGCTGTTCTCCTGGTATGGGGATACGGCTGAGGTGGAGGTGGGTAAAAAAATTTACTCCTGGAAGGTGGCAGACAGCTACAGTCCCCTGGATACCTTAAATCCAAAGGACATCATTGAGTTAATGGACCCTCAAAAAATCGGGATCCCTTCTGTTTCTGTCTTAAAAATGTTTGAGTCCGTGAATATCCAGACGGTCTGGCTGCCTCTTTTTGTTCCGGATCGTCAGCCCAATGAGGCCAGCAGGTGGGCTGGTGATGACCCTGAAGGACGGGCTGCCTTTGTCGAAAGATTTGGCATGGAACCTGTAATTATAGATGCAGGAAGGGATCTTCCCGATGACAAAATGGACAAGATGTCCGTTGCCGTGCGGCTCAGTTCAAGCACCCTTTTATCCGGTTGGGATCTGGCCATGGTGTACCGGTACGGGTACAGCACCCAGGGGGTGATCCGAAACGATATCAATCCTCTGACCCTTCCCCTGGTTTATCAGACCACTGAATACCCGGCATATAATTTGTTCGGGCTGAGCTTTTCAACGGTGTCCGGTGATTTTGAATACCATGGAGAAGCCGGGTTTCACGATAGCCGGGATAATTTGAAGGATGAGGATTATCTTTCCTATGTGGCAGGGGTGAACTATACCAACTACGACTGGCTGAACTCATGGTTTGAGGAACTGCGTTTCGTGGTGGAATATGCCGGGGAGGAGATTACCCAGAGAAGAGATTCCGGCAGCATTTATTCCAACAAGGGGGTTGGCCGGGGTCTGGCCTCCAATATTATTGGCAGTATTAAGTTCAAGATCGATGAAGATCATTCCATCAAGACTTCCTATGTCTACAATGTGTCAAAGGAAGATTCTCTATGGGATATCTATGGTGAATCAAAATTGACCGATAATCTGGAACTTTTCTATGGATACCAGAAATTATCCGGGGACCCATCTACTTTTTTGGGGCAGTGGGATGACAACGATCGGGTATATGTACAGATGGCAATCACCTATTAAACCCTTTATCACTGGAGAATGAGGATATGCTAAAAAGGATTGGGCCAGGATTGATATGCAGCCTCATGGTTTTTGGATGGATGATATCCATGGGCTGGGCCGGGGAACTCACCGGCCGGCAGATCATAGAGGAACAGCAGGACCGTCACATCTCAGACAATGAATACTCTGATGTTAACCTGACCCTTTTGGACCGCAAAGGCAAAGCAAAACATCAGAAAATGATGATTTATGCTGCCAAAAAAGAGGGGAAAACCAGAACCCTGATCCAATACCATGCCCCGGCAAATATCCGGGGAGTGGGTCTTTTGACCTGGGAACAGGGCAAGGACAAGGATGATGACCAGTGGCTTTATATGTCAGCTGCAAGGTCAACCAAGCGGATTGCCGGGGGGAGTAAAAAAAACCAGTTCATGGGGACCGACATGGCCTATGAGGATATGCGGCCTGAGAACCTGGATGCCCATGAGTACATGCTGGTGGGTGAGGAACAGATCTTTGATAACAAATGCTGGAAAATTGAATCAATTCCCACCACGGAAAAGGAAAAAAAAGAGAGCGGGTATGGAAAACGGGTCATGTGGGTGGACCAGTCCAATTATATGACCCTGAAAGTGGATTATTACGACCACCACGAACGCCATATCAAGGTGTCAAAATTTGAGGAAATCAGGCCCATGAAAGGAACGCTGTTCAGAAGCTTTAAGGTAACCTGGAACCGGATCCGTCAGAAAACTAGCACCATCATGGCTTATGAGAAGATTGATTTGGACACCCGGCACAAGGATATCGTGTTTACCCAGAATTATATGAAACGTCCGGTTCGCTAAGGAAGCCTGTCATGAAAAAAATAATGTCCGGCATTGTGAATTCTCCCATTCGCTCAACCATTCTGGTGCTGATGATTACCTTTATGTTTGCATCGGGTTTTAAGCATCTTTTTGTTGATTCTTCTTCCCAGGGTCTTTTGACCAAGGGCGATCCGGATGTAGAATATGTGAACAGAATCAAGGACATTTTCGGGGATGCGGTCCTCCATTCCATTATCATCAAATCCGACACCGT
>JAFLJU010000461.1 GCA_022712835.1 Desulfobacteraceae bacterium | reverse complement strand
AACGGTTTTAACATCATTGAGATTGATCCTTACCACCCGATCAACTTTTGCAGTTGGAACAATAAACTGCTGTTCTTCTGCCTCCACCAGGACACCCCTGAATCTGGCAAGCGTTGTGGGAAGTTTCATACTAAATTTTGTCCCATGTCCTGGGCTGCTGTCAATGGATATTTTGCCACCAAGTTTTTCAACTTTCTCGTATACGATGGCCAAACCCAAACCCCTCCCGGATATATCCGTTACGATGGCGCTTGTGGTTAACTCTGATTGAAAAATAAGGTCAAGAACTTCCTTTCTCGAAAAATTGCCTGCTTCTTGATCGGATATAACGCCTTTTTTGATGGCCGCTTCTTTTACTTTCTCTAGGTTAACTCCCGATCCATCATCGGAGACGGCAATCAGAATCTTGTCACCACTTTCCTGACTGATTGTAACTTTTATGGTTCCTTCTTTCGCTTTTTTTAAGTTCTTTCGTATCGTGGCTCTTTCAATTCCGTGATCCACACAATTTCGTAGTAAATGTATAAGCGGGTCCTTCATTTCCTCCAGAATTTTCCTGTCAACTTCAATTGCTCCTCCCTTTAAAACCACCTTGATATCTTTTTTTTGATCACGCGCAAGATCTCGTACTATTTTGGGGATCACTTCTAAAAAAATTGAGATTGGCAGCATCAGTACATCTTTTGTATCCTCAAGCAGTCTGTCCACCAGGTCGCCGATTAGCCTCTGATCTAGATGGGCTGACTTAACAAGAGCAAAGAGTTGATCTTCAAGCAACCTTGACTGATTTTGATTAGATTTGATCAATTCAATCAACCGGTATGAAGAGGGTAGAGCCGTTTTTTCCTGTTTCCCCGATTCTTCTCCTTTTATAATAAGCCCCATTAAGCCATCCGCCGCATTTGCTATCTTAGCCCAGTCCCTCTTCCGGGATTCCAGCATCTCAATGAGGTGCTCCAGTTCGATTTTGTGTTGATTTGCCAAAAGCTTGGCCTGAAGCATCTCCTCGGCCTCTAACATGAGAGTGTCAAGTTTGTTCAAGGAGACCCTTACCGTTTGTTTCTGGAGCGTTTTCTCTTTGAGAGATTTGGTTTTTTTTGGGATCACTTCAGAGGGTCCCGGGAACTGATTTTTTTCAAGTTTCGCTTCGGTTTCCATGGAGGGAAGAGCCTTTTTTACAGGCTCGGTTTTTTTCAAACCTATTTCGGTGAGTTTTGCCACAATTTCTGCGACATGCTTTTCGTGGATACCTTGTTGTGTACTATCAAAATTAATTGCTAATTGGGTTAATGTATCGACTGCTTGATGAATCACATCCATCATCTCAGTCGAAACGCTTATATCACTGCATTTCAATGTTGAGAAAACATCCTCCAGGGATTTGGCAATTTTCTCTATCTCAGGCAAACCCACTGCGCGGGATGCTCCTTTTAGGCTATGGGCCTGTCTGAAAATTGATTCAATAATTTCATCGTATTTTTCACCAACTGAGCTTGTCTCCAGCTTGACAAGATCAGAGCTCAAAATTTGCAGACGATCTTCGACTTCAACTTTAAATGCGGCCTGAAGTTTCTTTTGCAGATCGTTTTTATTTATGCCCATACGATTCCCTCATTTTATTCATCAATATTTATACCATTCGACTATTTTTTCAAGCTTTCGGCCCTGCTCGATAAGATTATTAGCTGCGGATTCCAGCTGTTTTGTTCCGGCATCGTTCTGGGCGCTCGCTTCTTTTATGTCCATCATTGAATTTCCCACCTGATCCATTCCCACCAGTTGCTGTTGGCTAGATGCCGCAATCTGGATTGCTACCCGGGCCGATTCGGTTATACTGTCAGTCAATGTAGCGATTGCTTCCCCAGACCGTACGGCTTGTTCCACACCGGCTTCAACTGTCTTGCTTCCCTCTTCAGTCACCATTACAGCCTTGCTTGTGGCTCTCTGGACCTCGTTAAGGATAGTCCGAATTTTTTTTGTGGCCTGTTTGGATTGATTTGCCAGATCCTTGATTTCCTGGGCCACAACTGAAAAGCCTTTACCTTTCTCTTCGGCCTTGACCGCTTCGATGGAGGCGTTAACCGCGAGCAGATTTGTCTGCTCAGCAATATCGTCAACAGTGGCGATAATCTCCCCGATTGACTGGCTCTGTTCGCTCAAAGCTACAATGGACTCTGCAATAGAACGCATCTGGTTTTTTATCCGACCAATTCTGTCAATGGTTTTATCTGTGGCCTGCTTGCCAGCAACTGATATTTTCTGTGCCTCTTTTGCATCATCGGAAACTATTTTTGACTTTTGACTGGCAAGGTCCGCAGTCTGTCTTACTTCTTCCACCGTGGTGGTCGTCTCATTGGCAGAAACTGCTGTCTCGGAAACACTGGAAGCGAGCTCAGAGATTGTAGTGGAGATTTCAGTGGTGGAAGTGGCGATACCACCCACCACACCTTTTAATTCAGAGGCCTGATTTTGAAGATTTCTGGTCATGGTAATCAGGGCATTGCCCAGGATATCATTTTCTGATCGTGGTTTAACCAAAAGGCTCAAATCTCCTTCTGATATTCTCATCGCGGCCTCGACCATTTGGTCGTTGGATATTATCATTAGCCTGAAGGACTGCTCCAGGTTTCCGATTTCATCATGCCTTTCTCTATCTCCTATAACATCCATCTGAGATATCTGCTCACCTTTTGCGATACGGTTTGCGACCTCCACCAATTTACTAATAGGATTTGTTATGCCTCGGGTGATGGCTGTCGCCACAGTTCCACCAAATAATATTGAAAAAACAACCAGGAAAAGGGTTATATTTCTTGTGAAATCGGAGGCATCAGATGCACGGGTGTAACGCTGTTTGGTAAGATTTTCTTCTGTCTTGATAAATTTGTCCATTTTTTTTCTTATCTGATCAAGGATCTCTTTGCCGGTTCCGGCCCGGACCATGTCTGCCACGTTCCTGAATGTTTCCGAATTCTCATTGGTTTCACGTCTGGCATTTATTTCAGGGCCAGCCGCTTTTTTTAGCCACTCTTTCACCAAATCCTCTATTTTTTCCAAAGCACTCACCTGGCTTGGATTATCACTAACCAGCGCCTTCTCCTCATCAATGATCCTATTAAAATCACTGAGACCTTTATGATATGGGGCCAAGAATTCTTCTGCACCGGTGATGATGAACCCCCTTTGCCCGGTCTCCATGTCCACAACAAGTTTTGACAGACGATTGGCTTTGGCTATGACAGGAGCATCGTGTTCAATAACAAAAGCAAATTGTTCATCCATACTGGATAAATTTATCAAAACAGTAACGCTCAAAATAGTCATAAGCAGAAATACCACACCGAATCCTAACGCCATTTTTACTCCTATACTGAGCCTCATGTTCTTTTCCTCCCTTAGAAATAAATCTCTTTTTTCAACAAAATCTTTAACATTCCGGTTCAATCATTATGATTTTACATTTTCGTGCACAATAATATTTGTATCGGACAGGATCTTTGCTGCGTCGAGAAAAATAATCCTGTTCTTTAAAACGCCCTTGAGATATCTTTCCCGGACCCCGGTTAAAGTCGGCATGGATGTTTGAATTTCATTTGCCGGGATGGATCGGACACCGGTTATGCTGTCTGCTACAATACCGAACTCGTTTAATTCTGACTTGATGATGATAATTTTATTAAAATCGGCAATTCCTTTTTCCGGAAGATCGAAAATTTTTTTTAAATCAATGATGGAGATGATTCTTCCGCGTACGTTGATAATACCAACTACAAAATCCGGAGTGCACGGGATGGTCACGAATTCTTTTAATGGATAAACCTCGCTGATGTACACGGATTCAATCGCATAATTTTCATATGCCAGGACAAATTCCACCAGCTCAATCGTATCCTCATGTTCCTTAATATGTTCGGGTTTTCTGGAAAGCATTCTGGCCCGGTGTTTAAGGATTTTAATTTTTTTTACAGGATCTATTTCAATATCTGGTTTTGGTTCATTCAGGCGATCAAGGATCTGGGTCAAATCAATTTCTTTATGTTTTACATCATCACGATTCATTGACAATCTCCTGTGTGGATGAAAATTTTATAATCTCCATGAGTCGGCCAGCGGTTATTCCATCCGATTCCGGCAATATTTCTTCTATTTGCATCCTGCTTAAAATTGAGGCCGCATTCTCAAAGTTTTTGTTTGATTCTTCCAGTTTGCCCAGCCTGCGGTTAATATTTCCAAGGGTAAAATAGGCAAGCACAAAGTTAGAATCCAGATAGAGCACTTTCTTTAACGCTGCCACAGCCTCTTCCACCATGTCCTGCTCAACCAGGATGGTAGATAATAAATAATAAAAAAATGCATTGAGTTTGTCGGTTGCAATTAGCTTTTTACACCAGGTTGTCGCCTTGCCAAGATTTCCTTCATTGGCATAGGTTTTTACCAGCAATGTCATAGCATCAGCATTGGTTGAGTCACTTGATAGTAATTGATGAAGAGATTCGCCCGCCTCAACATAATAACCTCTTCCAAATAATTCCAGTGCGTCCTGATAGGACGGTTGGCCTCGCTCCTGGGTTCCAGGAGAACCAGACGAAACGTTAGCAGGCTGGGGAATGATTTTTTCGGTTGTATCAATCAGGTCCGGTACAAAGGCGTTTGGCAACGTTTGATTTTTAGAATCATGGGGCGTTTTAAGAAGATTAAATTTTTTATTTGTCTTATATTTTTTATTTATCTGGTATTCTTTATTTATCTGGTATTCTTTTCTTGAGTGAGTCTTATTCCCGTCTTTCCTGTAAAATAGTGCCCCATTGATCTGAACGGTATGAAACGGTGAATTAACCTGGTGAGGTATTTCTCCGGGGCTTACCACCATTTGTCCGCCATCCGCGATAGACCGATACATGCGATGGATGACTTGTTCTCGATATCCCGCAGAAAAATACATGAGAACATTGCGGCAGAATATCACATCCATGGCATTGGTGTTGTTTGTCATTGAAGGGTAACAATCATCCATAAGGTTAAGGTATGAAAACCTGACCATCTTTTTGAGCCGTGGATTGATTTGGTAATGACCTTCTTGTATCTTTTTGAAGTATCCGCACATTGCCCACGCAGGGGTGCTTCGAAACGACCATTTTGTGTAAACGCCCTTGGATGCTTTTTTTAAAAACAAGGGGTTGATATCCGTAGCCAGAATAGTAATGTTCCAATCTTTCAAGTCAGGGATCATTTTTGATAGCAATATTGCCAGGGAATATGGTTCCTCACCGCTGGCACAGGCCGCGCTCCAGAATCTAAGATGCCTGCCGGTCTTTCGCCGTGAGTGGATGAGTTCCGGAAGAATCTGCTTTTCTAGTGCATTAAAAATGTTTTGAT
>JAFLJU010000109.1 GCA_022712835.1 Desulfobacteraceae bacterium | reverse complement strand
ACATGGGCAGAGACAATGCTGAAAGGGACCCTGGCTCCTGGTTCAACACTCATCGAAACAGGTTTTAGAATAAATTCATGGGCCAAAACAGATGGCAGCCATACAAGGCAGCTCATTAATGCGAACAAAAAAATTTTACAACTTTTAAACATGGTCTTCTCCTTTAATAAAACGATTAAAAACAGTGGATCTTTATTTTTAGTGGGTTTTGATTTTCATTGGACCTCAGAAAGCAGCTGAAGATGGGCCAGTGCTTTCTGGGCTTCTTTTTTGTGTTGTGGGTATTTGGATGCTGCTGTAAAGGCGTTGAAAGCCTTTGTGGTTTTGCTATCGTTCCAGGCAGAATATCCCATCATTAAAAACCCAACCCCTTTTTGCTGTTTAAATTGGGTTAATTGTTCGTAGGTATTAAAAGCGGATGTATAATTTTTTTTCTGAAACAAAAGATCTGCCTTGGTGCGCAAAAGGTCAGGATCCATTTTTATGGCAAGCCCCTTTTCAATCCATTCAAGGGCAGAGGCTGGTTCACACCCGGCCCGGTATGCATTGGCTATTTTACAGATCTTATTCAGGATATCACCCTTTACCTGGTCAGGAATTTGGCCAGGAGTTTGATTAGGAATTTGGTCAATCCATTTTTCATAATGCAGGGCAGCTGTTAACGGAATATTGCAACCCATATACAAGTCTGCCATAAGATTTGTTTCCTGCTGTGACAAGGGCGTTATGAAACTGTAAATCATCAGGGAAACAAGTCCTTGTTCCAGCTTGTCCTTTCCAAGATAAATATGGGTTAACGCCTTCCACCACTTGGGTTCACAGGGGTCTATCCTGGTTAAAAGTTTTGCATAGCCCAGGGCCTTTTGATCCATTTTAAGGGTCAGATACTGGTAAAGAAGGATCTCCTGCCATTTTTTCTTTTGTTTTCCCTTGCATTTTTCAGTCAGTTCCTGGATCCAGGGCAGGGCCTGTTTATATTTTTCCAGGGAGAAATAAATATTGACAAGGGTTTGTTTCCACTCTATCAGTACCTCCCCTGGATGGGCCGTCATAAGGTTTTGAAATACCAGGAGTGCCTGTTCAAAATTATCAGCAAGGGTGTGGCAGACAGCTGCATAATACAGGTTGGCAGGTTTCTTCTCATCACCTGTTTCATACCCTTGGATAAAAGCTTGGGCCGCCTTTTCCATCTGCCCAAGTTCATACCGGCATTTGGCAAGATTGAGCCAGCCGGCAGAAAGGCCGGGATTCTTTTTAACAGCCCTCCCATAGGCCTGGGTTGCTTTTTTAACAAAAGCTGGATCATTGCCCTTTTGATCCAGCATGAGAAAACAATTTCCCAGGAGAAAATCAATATAAAAATGATCATACCCTTTTTTGGTAGCCACATTCTTGTCAACCCCGGACTCTTTTTGGGCAAACCCTTCCAAAACAATGATTGCCTGGTCTATTTTTTCGTTTTGGATCAGAACATTGGCTTTGTTCACGCAAAGGGATGCGGCAAAGGGAAAATCATCCGCTGCCAGGATGTTCATGGGCAGCAGCAAAACAATTAAAAATATGAACAATAATTTTTTCATGGCTAGTCCAATTGAAAATTAATAACGGTCTCTGCCAATGTGGAAACGGCAACCCCCTGGACGGTACCCGGCTTAAACTTCCACCGGGCCAGACAATTGACAACGCTTTTGTCAAATATCCCTTCAGGTTGTGCTTCAATCACCTTAAGATTTTCCACTCCCCCAAATTTATTGACAACAAATTGAATTTTTACCCATCCTTCAATGCTCCGCCGGGATGCCCGTATGGGGTAAATGGGCGGTACTTTGGCAAGGGGAGTCAGGGGGGAATCAAGTTCGCCGGCAAGATATTGTCCTTTGAATACGGCTGGATTAAGGGAAAAATGTGCAAGGCCGGGCATCACAAGACTGTCCACGGTCATGGGAAGTTTTGAATTCAGTTCAAAGGGCAGCGCGGGTTTCACTGTCCTGGGCCTGGGCGTGAAAACCTTTGACGTTTTTTTTGACTGGACCTGTTTTTTTTCCTGTTTTTCGGGTTTGGGTTGCTGTTTTTTCCTGGGTGGCGTCTCAGGCTTTTTTATCCTCACCAATTGTATGGCCCGGTGTATGGCCGGAATATTTTCCATATCTGTTTTGGTGTTCGGATTATGGTGAATCATCCCCGGCATGATACTGAACAAAGAGGCATTGACCACAGCGGAAAAAGCAATGGCAAGACCCCAGCCGAAAAAACTGATTATTTTTTTCTGCCGGGCATATTTATATCCCGGGGGTGCAGATGATACGGATTTTTGAGGCATATTTCCCCCTAACCTTCCCGGGCAATGCTGGCTGCAATGGAGACGTTTTCGGCTCCGGCCAGTTTGCAGGCATCCATGACCAAAATAACAAGGCCCGTAAGGCTCTCTTTGTCCGCAACAATCACCACGCTGCCCTGGGGATTTTCAGCAAGACACCGTTCCACATTTGCCCTGACCGCCCGGATATCTATCTCCCTGTGGTCCAGGTGAATGGTATTATCCTTTGTCACCCCGATGAGGATGGTGGCTGTTGCCTTGGCTACAGCAGTGGATGCGGCGGGCCTTGAAATTTCCACCCCTGTCTCCTTGACAAAGCTTGTGGTGACGAGAAAAAAAATCAGCAGGATAAATACCATGTCGATCAACGGGGCAATATTTAATTCCAGAGTTTGTTTGTTGGCCCGTCTTGCCGCAGAAATATTTAGCATCTGTTTCTCCTTTTTATAAATATCGTTTCAGGTACATGCCCGTGGTTGCAATCCTGGTTTTTAAATTCTGGGACCTGCGCCGCAGCCATTCGCTCATATAAAGCCCGGGGATGGAAACCATGAGACCTGTCTGGGTGGTGATAAGGGCCACTGAAATCCCGCCGGCCATGGCCCGGGCATTGCCCGTTCCAAACCGGGTAATCACATCAAAGGTTTCCATCATGCCCAACACCGTACCCAAAAGCCCTAGAAGAGGGGCCACAGCGGAAAGCACGGTAATTGCAGCCAGATATTTGTCCATGGATGAGATAAGTTTTAAAACCGTTTCATCCAGGATAAAACCATCCAGGTTCTTGGCAAGGCTTCTGTTGGCAAGAAATTGTCTTACCAGCAGGGAATTGGCCCCCTGGTATTTTTCATCGGGCCATCGATTTTGTTGGACAAATTCACCGGCCTGGTGCCTGGAAATATTTTTTACATAAAGCCGCCGCAGAAACAGAACCCGGTTGAATATCAGTACCCACATAAAAAAGGAAACCAGCAGGATGGGCACCATTACCACCCCCCCGGAACAAAAATGATCAGCCGTTATCTGGAAAAGCGCTAGCATGGCATTATCCTTTGCGCCCGTTTCTGGCCTTAAACACCATATTGACAAATGCCACGGATTTTTCTTCCATCAACCCGATCTGGGTCTCCACCCTTCGGCTTAAAAGGGTGTGGAAAAGCATGATGGGAATGGCCACACTCAATCCCAGCATGGTGGTAACCAAGGCTTCGGATATCCCGCCGGACATCATCCTGGGATCGCCGGCGCCATAACAGGTAATGACATGGAAGGTGTTGATCATGCCGGTGACCGTGCCCAGAAGCCCCATGAGCGGGGCAATGGCTGCAAGCATTCCCAGGGTGGACAAAAATCGTTCGATTCCGGGTATTTCTCCGAGTATGGATTCCTGGAGAATATTTTCCATGTCCTGGCGGCTCTGGTTTCTGAAGGCAAGGGCTGTTAAGAGGACCTTGGGAATGAAACGCTTTTGTTTGGACAATAAAAGCTGTTCGCATCCTTCCCAGTCCTCCCCTGCCACAAGCTGCCGAATTTTGGCCATGAAGGATTCCGTCTTGATCTGTTTTCTGGTAAAAAAGAAAATTCTTTCCAGAAGAATAACCAGGGCAAGGCCGAAAATAGCCAGGATGGGCCATACAATCGGTCCGCCCTTGGGAATCTGGTCCGCGAGATTTAATTTGTGGGTGAGCTGGCGCAATGCCCCTCCCTTTGAGATATCTATTGGTACATCAAGGCTTTCCCCCTGAATATAGGCCCTCATTTTAGAGGCAACGCCTGAAGAAGGCAGCCGTGACAGGGCAAAAAATTTCTGGCTTGTATCTGAATACAGCAAAAAACCTGTTTCTTCCCCAGATTCGGCCTTTAGCACATAAATTCCGGTAAAATTTCCCAGGGTCAGAACCCTTGCTTCCTGCTCCCTTCCCTGGCGGTCAATAATGTTAGTTGTTGTGAATTTTACCTGGCCCGAGGCATTGATCTCTTCAAAAAGCAGATCTGCCATTTTTGTGATATCATCCATGGACCAAAATTTTTCCTGGTTGATCATGGGACTTAAACAGCTATGGCGGTCTTTTATCAGGGC
>JAFLJU010000108.1 GCA_022712835.1 Desulfobacteraceae bacterium | reverse complement strand
ATCAATTATTTTTTTGCCAGACCAATCCGATTGATCAGGTCTTTTTTGAGGGCATAATCTTTTTCCAGGAAATCTGCAAGCTCCTGCTGATTAAGGTAGTACGGAAGCAGATCCATTTTCTTGAACTGCTTGAGAAAACCTTTGTCCTGGCATGCTACACCAAATGCATCCCCAATTTTTTTAACCACGTCCTGGGGCAAACCCTTGGGACCGACAATACCCATGCCCGATACCAGAGCATAATCGTAACCGATTTCTTTCAGGGTTCTGACTTCGGGAAAACTTTCAATGCGTTTAACGCCGTAAACAGCAAGAAGCCTCATCTGGCCGGCCTGAACATAGGATTTCCATTCTGTAGCCTGGGAAGTTGCGGTAACATGGCCACCAAGACAGGCTGTTACGGCATTGACACCACCTTTGTAAGGAATATGAGTCCACTTGATCCCCTCTTTAGCCGCCAGGTACTCCATGACCAGATGCTGTCCTGATCCAGTACCGGCGGTTGAATAGGTGACCTTATTAGGATTGGCCTTGGCATAGGCGATGAATTCCTCAAAGGTCTGCCAGGGGCTGTCTGCCTTGACGCACAGACCATGCTGATAGAGTCCATAAAGCATAATGGGCGTAAAATCGTTCATCGGGTCGTAGTTGACCTTACGGAGAAAAGGAATTCGAGTCAGGCCAGCCGTCACCATAACACCCAGGGTGTAGCCATCAGGTTTTGCGTTTGCAATGAGTTCGTGCATCAGGGAGGAACCACCGCCAGCCTTGTTGGTGCAGACAAGGGGTGTTGGAAAATATTTCTGGGCCATGTTGGTTAAAAGGCGGGCAGTAACATCGGTGGTGCCGCCGCCTGAATAAGGAATGTAAAGATTAATTGGTTTTGAAGGATAGCTATCGGCCCAGGCCTGGAAGCTGAAAAATACGACCATCATCAGACCGAGCACCAGTGAGAATAAAGCTTTTTGTGATTTCATACCATGATCTCCTTGTTAAGTTAATGAGGCGGTTATCGCCAGGTTTTTGTCACACGAGCCGGTCTTTTTCAAGGCAGAACTGCAGGCTGTCCATCACCTTGAGCAGATACCTATCCCGGTCGTTTAAAATATCGGTCAAATCCCGGTCCCCGTAGTCATAAAAACCACGACCAGATTTGACACCCAGGTTCCCTGCATCAATATTTTCCTGCAGGGATGCGGGCTTATTATCAACGGGTGGATCAAAGAAATTTTCGTCCAGAAGATTCCTGGCACTCAGGTCCAAGCCGGTGAAATCATAGCGCTGTATCAGTCCCAGGATCATCATCCTCGGCGCGATACTGGCTTTGACGGCAAGATCCAGATCTTCTTTATTGATGTAACCGTTGTCCAGCAAAAAGAATGCTTCTCGTCCAAGGTTTCGCAATATTCGGTTGATGATGAAACCGGGAAGATATTTTTCAATAACAATGGGACGTTTATTCAGATCTTTCAGGAGGGACACTGTCGTGTCAACCGTCTGTGTTGAAGTCTGTTCGCCCTTGACCACCTCCACCAGCGGAATAATGTGGGGAGGAGCAAACCAATGAGCGATGAGGGTCCTGGAAAGCCTTGCTGCCGGCACCACTTCAAAAATATTCAGGGTGGAGGTATTGCTCCAAATCATGCTGTCGGCTGGGGCATGGCAATCGATTTCTTCAAAAACAGATTGTTTGATGGCATAGTTTTCACTGACAGCTTCAATCGTGATCCAGGCATTTTTCACGGCAGATTCAACAGAATCGGTGTAAGAAATACTTTGCCTGACGACTCCGGTGTCATCAGAACTCATATGGCCTGCTTCCACCAGGGTCGCCAACGTAGCATCCACAATTTTCCGACTTGCGGCCACTGCCGCAGGTTTTAAGTCAAATCCAATCACCTGGTATCCGGCCCGGGCAAATTCCAGGGCCATTCCCGGCCCCATGGTTCCTAAGCCGATAACGGCAATGGTGGTGTTTTTATGGGTCTGCATGAAAATTTTGCTCCTGTGGTTTTATTAATTACAGCTCCTTGGGGTGAGCCCCAGATACTCCCGCGCCTCGTCCGGTGTTGCCGGCTCTTTTCCAAGCTCTTTGGCAATTCGAACGATACGGGCCACCAGCTGGGCATTGGATGAGGCTAGTTCGCCCTTTGTGTAATAAATATTATCTTCAAGGCCGACACGCACGCAACCGCCAAGAACCATCCCCAGGGTTGCCATGCGGGTCTGGGCAGCCCCCACATTGGTACAGTTAAAAATGCTGCCGGGGGGTAATTGGCGCACAAGGGACACAAGGGTATCCGGGGTTGCAGGCTCTGCGCCTTGGTAACGCATGCCAAGGACAATGTTGATGCCATAGGGTTTCTGGATGCGCCCATCCTTAATCAGACGACGGACATCCTGGAGCATTGCATGATTGTAAATTTCCATCTCCGGCTTGATGCCGCGTTTATTCATCTCATCCACGTAATAATCAATTTCATCAGGCATATTTGACCAGGGGATTCCCTTGTAAGGTCCGGAAACACGCATGAGGCTTCCCATGTTTAGGGAGGCCATTTCCGGGCCGGCTTGGAGGCATTGAATTCGTTCTTCCTGGGTCAGATTTGGACCTCCGCCGGTACTGTCCTGGATAATCATGGGACAGATCGCCCGGATCCGCTGGTGGATGTCATTAAAAACATCAATGTCCGAGCTGTTTTCTCCCTGGAGATCCCTGGCATGAATATGGCAAATTGCAGCGCCTTCATTGTAACAGGCAAGTGCAGATTCAGCGATTTCATCGGGTTGTTCCGGTACATTGGGATTGAGCTTCTTGTTAGTGATAGCCCCAGTCTGCGCCACGGTAATGATAACTTTATTATCTGGGATCTTGTAATCCATAGTGTTGCTCCTCTTTTTGGCATCCTCAATATTAGTGTCAACTCAATAATTTTAAACTGCAAACGTTTGCATAAATACATCAAAAAAAAACTTCATAGCTTATTTGCCACCATGGCAGGCATCAACATCCCATGTCAACCCATCATCTGATGGGGCAGTTCCCAGTTGATTCCCTGATGATAAGATCAGATGGAAGAATGATTTGTCCTTCATCACAACTGCCCTTTTCAATGGCTTTGATCAATAGTTTTGCCGCTGTTTTACCGATCTCAATCACAGGGGTTTTAATGGTTGTCAGCGGAGGATTGAACAACTCGTACATGTCTGAACATCCAATGGCAAGAACCGATATGTCGTCTGGAACTTTTAAATTTCTGCTGTGAATCTGGTGCAGAGCCCCGAGTGTAATGGTGTCATTCATGCAGATGACGCTTGTGGGTGGCTGATCCAGATCCAGAAGCTGACCCATGAAACTGTATCCGGCCGTTTTTGAAAAATCACTTTCCCTGATAAGGCTTTCATCACACTCAAGCCCTTTGTCGGCAAACACTTTTTTAAAGGCAGCCAGTCGTTCAATGGAGTACCAGGAATCCATTTTTCCTATTATGAAACCGATTCTCCGGTGCCCCAATCCCATAAGATAACTGACAGCACGGTACACGCTTTTGGAATTTTCCGAATTGACACTGGGAATGGCAATGCCCGAACCCGGGGGAAAACCCGGAACGGCAACCACGGGAATGCCATCTTCATAGAGCTTGATTAGCGTGTTATCATGGATACGATTGGCAATGACGATAATGCCGTCCACCTGCCTCCGATAATAAAGAGAGGCAATATCCACCTGATTATTGATGGAGAGCATGAGTTGATATTCATGGGCATTGGCAATGGTACTGAGCCCTAAAAGGGCATTGGAATAAAATGGATTCTGAAATGCAAACTCACTAGTTCTTGGGATAATCACACCAATGACGCCCACACGTTTTTGCACCAGGGCCTTTGCCGATGAATGAGGGAAATAATTAAGTTCGCTGGCAATTTTGAGCACCCGTTCCCGGATTTCAGGCTTAACGCCTTTTTTCCCATTGATGGCGCGGGAAACCGTGGAGTAAGAAACCCCTGCTTTTAAGGCCACGTCTTTTATGGTTGGTGCATTACTTACCATCTGGCTCTCCTTTGGTTGGACACAACATATTGCAAACGTTTGCAATATGTCAAGTTGTTTTTTTGAATCGTTGAAATATCCCACCACCGAGTCAGTGCTATCCGGATAAGTGCCTGTAGATTATTACGAAATTTTTTATAAAAAACTTGACAAAGCGTTTAGTCTTTGGTTTTACTAAAAAACTAACTTTTAAAAAACTAACTTTTAGCCCACCCTAAAAATAAGACCAAAAGGCAATTAGACACGGTTGCTGTAAAACGATCCAAAAGGAAATACATGGTCAAAGCACTGCAAGCGGCAAAAATCACCAAGGAGAGAATCTCCGATCAGATCAAAACCATATTGAAACAGGGTATACTGGATGGTCATTTTAAACCGGGAGATAAGTTTCCACCGGAAGTAGAGATAGCGAAACAATACGGTGTGAGCAAGGTGTCTACAAGAGAAGCCTTACGGGAAATGGAATCCGAAGGCTTGATCCAGAAAAAGCGGGGTGTTTTTGGTGGTAGCTTTGTGGCCGAGCCCGGGTCAGAAAAAATGGTGGACGTAGTATCCAACTCTTTTTTGTTCGGCGGGGTAACAGTGAAGGATTTAGCAGAATTCAGGCAGATCCTGGAACCGGGCCTTGCTAAACTTGCTGCCGAACGGCGGACAGATGCGGATCTGGCTGCCATGGAAGCATGCATACAAGATATTGAGGCGTCCATCGAAAATGGTAACCCCAACCAGACCAAGGCCATTGGCTTTCATCGCCTGATTGCCGATGCCTGCCATAATCTGTTTATCAGTTCATTGATGGAAGCATTGGTCAATGTATTCCAGCAGGTATTGGCCAAGGAACCTGATTTTGAAACGGCCAATAAAGATATCGAATACAACCGGCTTTTCTATAAATATATTAAAGAACGAAATGACAAAAAGGCCCATGAAATAATGGTCCGACATTTTGATACCCTGGAAGAAATAATCAAAAAAAGAAAAATGATTGAGAAAAAACAAAATTGATTTCAGGAAGACGGAAAATGAGTTAACCGGGGTTAAGCTTGTCAATATCCATGAAATGATATGCGAAAGAAAGCGTCCACACAATAACCATTTAACATTAGAGGGAAACAAGATGAAAAAATTAGTGATTGGTTTTACACTGGTATGTATGCTGTTCTTGCCGGTATTGGGTCAGAGTGAGGCTCAAGCTCAAACATGGACTCCCAAAAGTTCCATTACCCTTCAGGTCGGATTTGGCGCTGGTGGAGCCGTCGATATTTTAAGTCGTCTGATTGCAGCCAAGGTTGAAGAAGACACCGGATGGAATGTGGTGGTTGAAAATAAACCTGGCGGTGGCGGTGTGGCCATGTTTTCCACCTTGATGAGAGAAAAAGCCGATGGGTTGACCCTGGGTGTTGGAGTGAGCCTTCCCATTCTGCTCAACCTTGCGCACCGTGGTGACAAACTGCCGTTCAAGATCGACAGCTTTGATTATATAGCCACCATTATCCGGGGTGAAATAGCCTTGGTTGCCAAAAAAGATGCCCCCTTTAACAATTTAAAAGAACTGCTGGACTATGCAAAATCCCAAAAAGGAGTTGCCGTGGCATTTGATGCAAAACCCCAGCAAATGGTTTTGGGTCCTGTGGGTCAGCAGGCCGGTGTAAATTTCAAGTTCGTTAAACATAAAAGCGGTGCCGAGCAGATCCAGAGTCTCCTTGGCGGACATGTCTCGGTTGCCGCCACAGCCGGCGCCCATGTTAAATATATAAAAAGCGGGGGCTTAAAAGTCATTGCTTCCTTGAGCAAGGATCGTCATTCCTATGCACCCGCTGCCATGACCCTGATCGAAAACGGGTTTGACCTAAGCCTTGAACCTTATTTTTATATTGCAGCGCCAAAAGGGCTACCGGCTGATACAAAAGCTGCTCTGGCCAAAGTATTTGACGATGCCATTAATTCTGATGGTCTAAAAGAAGCCCTTTATAACATCATGACAGTGGCACCACACAATCTTGGACCTGACGGCACGTTTAAGATGATGAGGGATGGTGAGGTAGAAATCAAAGCCCTGGTAAACGCAGCCAAATAGGATTCATCAGGAAAAACAGGCAATAGCCCCAATATTCCTCGGGGGTATTGTCTGTTATAAAAACAAAAAGGAAAAAGAGATGACCCTCAACCGATTCTCAGGACTTTTTTCAGCAGTTGCCGGCTGCCTGCTTTTATTCTGGGTGATCCCACATCATACGGAGATTGCGGATTACGGCTGGCTTAAACCTGCGACCCTGCCCAATATCACCGCTATTATTATCATTGTGTCCGGTATTATTCATTTTTTAGCCCCCAAGGGCGATGCCAAGCTGGATCTAAAGGTGTCAGGCCGGGCATTATTGTTCTTATGCATCGGATTTGCGGGAATTGGACTGATGCATCTGGCAGGTTTTATTGTTACGGCCCCAATTCTGGTGCTGGTGCTCATGCTCATGGTTGGTGAAAAAAGGTGGGGATGGCTTTTTTCGGGTGTCATTTTGCTGCCCGCCGCCATTTGGTTTTGTGTTGACTTTTTACTGAAAAGGCCACTTCCCTAGCCGGAGGCTGGTATCGGGAGTGCTATGATTGATATCAATATCATCCTTGGAGGGTTTGCAGATGCCCTGACCCTGTACAATCTGTTTTTTATCTGGAGCGGCATTATTATCGGCCAGCTCGTCGGTGCCATACCCGGTGTCGGACCTGTCATGGCCATGGCCATTGCCATTCCCTTTACCTTTGTCCTTGACCCATTGCCAGCCATTGGCTTTTTGGTGGGTGTCAACAAGGGTGGGCTTGTGGGGG
The DNA here is from genome assembly GCA_022712835.1 of Desulfobacteraceae bacterium. The sequence continues at coordinate 6,615 of JAFLJU010000108.1, read as the reverse complement.
GTGCCATTCCTGCGATTTTAATCAATACGCCTGGTACACCGGATGCAGCAGCCACCACGTTGGACGGGTATCCCATGACCCAGAAGGGACAGCCGGAAAAGGCCACCAAAATGGCTCTTTATTCTTCTGTAACAGGGGATTTCTTCAGCGATGTAGTGTTGATCACCATTGCCCCGCTCGTTGCCACCGCTGCTTTGAAAATGGGGCCGATTGAGGTTTTCGCCCTGATGGTCTTTGCCTTTTCCATTATCGCAGGTCTGGTGGGTGATTCTTTGTCCAAAGGAATTATTGCAGCAGCCTTGGGTCTGTTTTGTGCCACCGTGGGACTGGATCCTGAAAACAGCACACCCCGTTTTATTTTCGGTCATTTTGAATTGTATGATGGTCTGCCTCTGGTTTCAATTGCTTTGGGCATGCTGGCGGTTGCTGAAATCTTTCGACGTCTGGCATTGATAAACGGTAAGATCGGTGCTGCTGTAACCATACCAGAATCACAGAAAAAAGAAGACCGACGGATCAGCTGGGCTGAATTCTGGTCTTGTCGATATACCCTTTTAAGAGGGTCCTGCATCGGTACGGTTCTGGGTGCCATCCCGGGTCTTGATTCATCTGCAGCGGCATTCATGAGCTATGCCACAGCCAAGCAGACATCAAAAGATCCGGACAGTTTTGGTAAAGGCAATATCCACGGTATTGCGGCCACTGAATCTGCAAATTCAGCAGTTTCCGGAGCAAACCTGATTCCACTGTTAACGCTGGGTATACCCGGCAATATTGCGGCCGCCCTGATTATCAGTGCCTTTATGATCCACGGCATCCAGCCGGGCCCCCTTCTTTTCCAGGAGCAGGGAAGATTGATCTATGGCCTTTTCTGCGCATTGATCCTGGCCAATGGACTGAACCTTATTACAGGCCTTTTAGGACTGCGGTTGTGGTCACAGGTAATCAAAGCGCCTGAATCCATTATTTTCCCAGCGGCTCTCCTGCTCTGCACCGTGGGGGTTTATCTTGCCACCGGCAGTTTGTTCGGTGTGGCCGTTATGTTTGTTTTTGCCCTGTTAGGTTATATCATGAATGCCTGTGGATTTTCTGTTATCGTGTTTGTGATTGCTTTTTTTCTGGGGGAACGCTTTGAACTGTCCTTGTCACAATCCTTAAATATTATTGACGGTGATATGCGCCTTTTGCTTGACCATCCTGTGGCTTTGTTCTTATTGGCCTTGGCTTTTTTTTCAATCTATTGGTTTGGCATGCACACAGCAAAAAAAACTTGATCTAAAATGTTTTTCCTATAAACGGCATGGGTTGGAATCGGTATCCAAAAAACGAGCCGCGTAAACACTGTCAAAGAAAATAGAACACACTTTGCTAATGAATGAAGGAGCATATTATGCAATCAAATAAACCCAAAAACGTAATCTTTATCATGCTTGACACCCTGCAGTTCAATTACCTGGGATGTTACGGCAATGATGTGGTCAAGACCCCCAACCTCGACCTTTTTGCTGAAAACGGCTTTCTTTTTGAAAACGCTTACAGCGAAGGACTGCCCACCATCCCGGTAAGGCGGGCCCTGATGACCGGTCGGTTCACCCTGCCCTACGGCGGGTGGAAACCGTTGGACACTGAAGACACAAGTCTCACTGACATCCTGTGGTGCAGAGAGGTTCAGACAGCCATGGTGTATGATACCCCGCCCATGCGGCTGCCCAAATACGGTTACTCCCGGGGATTTGACTATGTCAAATTCTGCAACGGCCATGAACTGGACCATGAAACCTTCAGCCATGTTCCCCTGGATCCCTCCTTCAAGGGGGAAGATTATCTTTCGCCCGGCATGCTGAACAAGGATGACCAGGGCAACTATGATGAGGCCAGCCAATCCCTCATACGGGAAACCGAATGCTACCTGCGCCAGAGACAAAACTGGACCAGCGATGCAGATAATTATGTGGCTGTGGTGGCCAAGGAAGCCGACAAATGGCTGACCCGGGAGAGGGATCCCAACCGTCCGTTCTTTTTGTGGGTGGACTCCTTTGATCCCCACGAGCCCTGGGATCCGCCATCTGTGTGGGAGAAAAAACCCTGTCCCTACGATCCGGACTATACGGGAAACCCTCTGCTTCTTGCCCCATGGACCGAAGTGGAAGGGGTTATGACCGAGGAAGAATGCATCCATATCCGGGCCCTTTACATGGAAAAGGTCACCCTTGTGGACAAGTGGCTGGGCAAGCTGTTTGATTCCATCAAAGCCCAGGGCCTCTGGGAGGACACCATGATCGTTGTAACCTCTGACCATGGTCAGCCCATGGGCAACAAGGAACATGGGCACGGTATCATGAGAAAATGCAGACCCTGGCCCTATGAAGAGCTGGTCCATGTACCGCTCATCGTACACCTTCCTGGAGCTGCCGTTAAAAAAAGGATCCCAAGTTTTGTGCAGAACGTGGATATTTCAGCCACCATCCTGGACGCCCTTGGACTTTATGATACCGATGCTCTGGAAGAGGCAGGCCATGAAAGCATCAGCACCTTCAGCCCGGAAGATATGCACGGAATAAGTCTTCTGCCGGTCATGCAGGGAAAAACAGATACAGTGAGGGATTTTGCCATTGCAGGATATTATGGCATGAGCTGGTCCATTGTCACTCCGGAATTCAGTTATATACACTGGCTGAAAAAGGAAATTGATACCGATGCTATGAACAAACTATTCTATGACGGCTCAGGCAAGGGCGGGAATGCTGGAAAACAGTCGGCCAAACTTGAGGTCAAGGAAGAAATGTGGACCTGTGTGCCGGGCGCAGAAGTTACAGTCCCGGCCTTGGACGAATTGTATGACAGAAAACAAGATCCCTTTCAACTTGACAATCTGATAGAAAAATATCCGGAAAAGGCCAAGGAACTTCTCCAGAAACTTAAATTGTTTATAGGAGAACTCAGGACCACTTAAATTATAGAAAAGGGAAAGTTGCTATCCAGAAGTACCTTTATAACAGATATGGAACGTTTTAAAACCCTTGCATCCAACTGATTTACAGCAAGGATTACATCAAAAAAGGAAATACATAATGGAATCCATTTCGATCAATGAGATTGACCAGACCATAGAACAAACCCAGGACGGCATCATCCTTTTCCACAAGGCCCTATGCCCCCATTGCAAAAATATGGAAAAAGTGATGACCCGTTTCTCATCCAAAGCCCCCACTGTTTCACTCATGATGGTGGACAGCGAAGAAGACCCGGAACTATTGAAGCGATTCGGAGTGGAACGTGTTCCCTCTCTGGTGTTTGTTAAAGACAAAAAAACCGTGCACACCAAAACCGGCCTCATGAACCCAAAGGAACTTTTTTCCCTGTACCAGTCCCTGTAGATCTGAACCCTTATAGGGTCAGCAGAACAAAAAAGCGCTACCTGAAAACTCACAGCCTGACAGCAGAACGCTTTCGGCAAAAAGGAGAAAAAAATCATGGAACAAGAGACCTTTGACCTGGCCATTATCGGTGGTGGGACTGCTGGAATGACCGCTGCCGTGTATGGCGCCCGGGCAAATCTTAAGGTCCTTTTACTGGATGAAAATGCCTGCGGCGGCCTGGTGAACGGCACCCAGACCATTGAAAACATGCCCTCCTACACCACCATCAACGGCATGGAATTGATGCAGAAAATGCAGGAACAAGTCGAAGCCCTGGGCGTACGGGTAGAAGAAGCCTCCTTTTTGGATGGGCTTCACCTGAACCAGAATCCCAAGGTTATTCTGGCCAATGACGAAAGGTTTGAAGCCTCGGCCGTGATCCTGGCAACGGGCAGAAAGCCTGTTCCCCTGGAGATTGGGGAGGGATGTGAAGCGATTCACTATTGCTCGGTCTGCGACGGGAATGCCTATATCGGCAAACGCGTGGTGGTGGTGGGGGGCGGTAACAGCGGGTTTGACGAGGCTTTAGCCCTTCTGGACCTGGGGGTTGAACACATCACGCTCATCGAAACCCAGGACCGGTTCTTTGCCGCACCAAAGGCTGTTGACGCTCTGGCTCAACGGCCCAATGCCGTAAAGTTAACCTCAACGGTTATCAAAGAGCTTCACCAAAACCACCGACTGACCGGTGTTACCCTGGAAAATAATATAGACAAAACCATTACTCAAATTTCCTGTGACGGCATTTTCGTGTTCATGGGCCAGGAGCCGGGCACTCAGATGTTCCAGGGACTTGTGGATCTGGACAGTCAGGGGTATATCCTGACAGATGACCTCATGGCCACCTCAACAGACGGCGTATTTGCCGCAGGAGATGTCCGCCCCAAAAAATATCGCCAGATCACCACGGCCATGGCAGACGGCACCATTGCCGCCCTTGAGGCAGAGCGCTATATTCACAGGGCAGCCAAAACCCTTGGTACATGACCTTCACAATTATTGTTTTAAAATCGGGCCATAACCGAAGACCTTGATCGGGTTTGACACACAACCTCTCAACTCAATATAATATATTATCCCTTTATCCTCCCTTTATCCTCTCTTTATCCTCCCTTGTAACTTTTTTGTAACCCCCGCTGTGTTATGGAAACATCCATTGAAAAAAACGGTTTGCAAGAAGTCCTTATCCGCCGTATAACAGGTCAGGCACCTCCTTAGTACCATTATCCTTAATACTACCAAGGACTTCTTGCACTCCAAACCAGGTAAATATCAACTTTTTTAATTGTCAAGGAGGCACAGTTTAGATGGAACTCAACAGAAGAGATTTTATCAAAATTTCCGGGGCCACGGCTGCCGGAGTAGCCGTCAGCGGTCTTGGATTTGACTTGAAACCCGTCAAATCCCACGCCCAGATGCTCAAAACCCAGTATGCCAAGGAAACGACCACCATCTGCTGCTATTGTGCAGTGGGATGTGGCGCCATTGTTCATACCAGCAAACGCGGGGATGGGAGGGTTATCAACATTGAGGGCGACCCGGATCATATCATCAACCAGGGTGCGCTGTGTCCCAAAGGCGCATCCATCAAGCAGCTGGTTGAAAATGAAAAACGCCTCACCGAACCCATGTACCGGGCCCCCTACTCAGACAAATGGGAAACCGTGTCCTGGGACTGGGCCTTGAAAACCATTGCCAAACGAACCAAGGAAACCCGTGACAAAGGGTTTACCGCCAAGAATGACAAGGGACAGGTTGTCAACCGGGTTACGAACATGGCCTCCATTGGATCAGCCGCCATGGACAATGAAGAGTGCTGGATCTACCAGACCCTGATGCGGTCTCTGGGATTGGTCTACATAGAACACCAGGCCAGGATCTGACATAGCGCAACTGTAGCGGCTCTGGCAGAGTCGTTTGGACGCGGTGCAATGACAAATCACTGGATTGATATTAAAAACAGCGATTGTATTCTTATCATGGGCAGCAACGCTGCCGAAAACCATCCTATATCATTTAAATATGTGACCCAGGCCATGGAGGAAAGGGGCGCCAAGCTCATTTCCGTTGACCCTCGGTTCACACGGACCTCTTCCAAGGCAGATATTTATGCAGCCTTAAGATCGGGAACCGATATCGCCTTTCTGGGCGGGATGATCAAATATATTATAGACAATGACCTGTTCAATCAGGAATATACTGCAGCCTATACCAATGCGTCTTTTATTGTGGGCAAGGATTACTCTTTTAAAGACGGTCTTTTCTCAGGATATAAAGGGGCCAAAGAAGGTGAAGGGCCTTCTCTTGGAAGTTACGACAAGTCCAAGTGGGCCTTTGAAATGGACGAAAATGGGGTTCCCAAGATGGATAGGACCCTGAAGCATGAGCGCTGTGTTTTCCAGCTCATGAAAACCCATTACAAACGCTATGATTTGGACAAGGTTTCCAGCGTCACCGGAACCCCCAAGGAAGATCTTCTCAAGGTTTATAAAACCTATGCGGCCTCAGGTGCCAGGGGAAAAGCGGGCACCATCATGTATGCCATGGGCTGGACCCAGCATACCGTAGGCACCCAGATCATCCGAACCATGGCCATGATCCAGTTGATGCTTGGCAACATGGGCGTTGCCGGCGGCGGGGTCAATGCACTTCGCGGCGAATCCAATGTCCAGGGTTCCACTGACCATTGCCTGTTATGGCATATCTGGCCAGGCTACCTGAAAACCCCAAGGGCCTCCAACAACAGCCTGGAAGCTTACAACGGCAAATGGACTCCCAAAAGTAATGATCCTCTGTCAGCCAACTGGTGGCAAAATTATCCAAAATATTCTGTCAGCCTGCTCAAATCCTTTTTCGGTGAAAAGGGAACCAAGGCCAATCAATTCGGTTACAACTGGCTGCCAAAAGTAGACGACGACAAGGCCTATTCCTGGTTTGATCTTTTTGACGCCATGTACAAGGATGAAATCAACGGGTTCTTTGCCTGGGGACAAAATCCGGCCTGCTCCGGCTCCAATGCCGGCAAGATCAGAAAATCATTGCAAAAGCTGGACTGGATGGTCAATGTCAATCTGTTTGACAATGAAACCGGTTCCTTCTGGCACGGACCCGGGGTTGATCCCTCCAAGGTCAAGACCGAAGTGTTCATGCTCCCTGCATCTGTTTCCGTTGAAAAAGAAGGCAGTATCACGAACTC
>JAFLJU010000530.1 GCA_022712835.1 Desulfobacteraceae bacterium | reverse complement strand
ACACACCTGTCCCCAAGCGTCTGGATCAATTCCTGGGCTTTGTTTTGGGCATGGGCTTCATTCTTGATGACAATCCCGACGCGTTGGTTTTTCATCCTTGTGGCAATCCTTTTGTGTTCATGGCTTGATGTCTATCCGATTGATATTTATCCGGTTGATATTCATTTAGATTTATGCCGATTTGTCTTAATTTTAATGTGCGGCAGCCCAATTGTTGCCGCTTCCAAAATTGACTTTTAGCGGAACCTTGAGGGGGTATACATTTTCCATGATTTCTCTGGCAAGCAGTATCAATTGGTCTTTTTCTTCCATGGGGGTTTCAAATATGATTTCATCATGCACGGAAAGCAGCATTCTGGATTTCATTTCATTTTTTGCCAATGCGGCTTCCATCTGGATCATGGCCAGTTTGATCAGGTCGGCGGCACTCCCCTGGATGATGGTGTTAATGGCGGCCCGTTGGGCAAAATTTCTCAGATTTGCATTGGAAGAACGGATATCATCCAATCTCCTTTTCCGGCCGAAAATAGTGGCCACTTCGCAAGTTTCCTTGGTTTTCTCAACGGTCTGGTCAATGAATGTTTTAACCCCGGAATATCGCTTGAAATAGTTATCAATATAGGCCGTGGCCATTTTTCGGCTGATATTTAATTCATTGGAGAGCCTGAATGCGCTCATGCCGTATACAATTCCGAAGTTAATGGCCTTGGCCTGGCTTCTCAAATCGTCGGTGATAAACGCTTCCATCACCTGGAAGACTTCAAGGGCGGTCCGGGTGTGGATGTCCTCATCGTTGTTAAAGGCCTCAATCAAAATCTTGTCCTCGGCGCAATGGGCCAGAACCCGAAGTTCGATCTGGGAATAATCGGCTGAGATAAGGAGATTTCCCTCCTCGGGGATAAAGGCTTCTCTGATGAGTTTGCCTTCTTTCTTCCGGATGGGAATATTCTGGAGATTGGGTTTGGAACTGGACAGGCGCCCCGTGACTGTTATTGTCTGGTTAAAGGAGGTATGAATGCGAGCTGTCTCCGGATGGATTAATGAGACAAGGGACTCCACATAGGTGGATTTGAGCTTGGCCAGGGTTCGGTAGCGGAGCAGTTTTTCCGGCAGTTCGTGGGTTTTGGCAAGCAAGGTCAGCACTTCCACATCCGTGGAATATCCGGTTTTCTTTTTGGTTTTTTTCCCGGTTGCAAGATTGAGCTTTTCAAAGAGAATGACCCCCAGCTGCTGGGACGAGTTGATATTGAATTTTTCCCCTGCCAGATCATAAATCTCTTGTTCAAGCGTTTTCATCTCGGCTTCAAAGGTTATGGACAAGTGGGCCAGGGCATAGGCGTCCACTTTTATGCCAGCCATTTCCATGTTGGCAAGTACGGATATTAACGGGACTTCAATGGTTTCCATGAGAGATAACAGCTCTTTTTCCTGGAGTTGTCGCTTAAATTCTCCATAGGCCATGAAGGTGAGATCCGCATCTTCTGCTGCATAGTCAACGGCATCTGAAATGGGGGTTTCTTCAAAGCCGACCTGATTTTTTCCTTCTCCGGCGATTTCCCCATAGGTAATGGTCTTGTATCCGAAAAGATTCATGGCAATGCTGTCAAGGCTGTGTCCCCGGACACCGGGGTTGAGCAGGTACGAGGCAATCATGGTGTCAAAAACAATGCCTTCAAGCCGTATGCCGTAATTTGCCAGGACAATATAATCATATTTAATATTTTGTCCGATCTTTTGAATCTCCGGGTTTTCCAGTATGGGTTTGAAAATGCGCAGAATCTCTTCTTTTCCCGGTTGTTCAACTTCACTTTCCTGGGTATGGGCAATGGGAATGTAAAAGCCTGTGTCATCCATATAGGAAAAGGAGATTCCCACCAATTTTGCCTCCATGGGATGCTTGGACGTGGTCTCTGTGTCAATGGCAAAGATGCCCTTGTTTTCAAGAACCTTGGCAAGTTTTTCCATTTCCTGGGTACTTACGATCAGTTTATAGATTTTCTTTGATTTGTCGGCTTTTTGTGCAAATTCTGCTGCCAGGGTTTTAAACTCCAACTCTTGAAATAAGTCAAAGGCCTTGTGGGTGTCAAAGGCCGGAAGTTTGAAATCCTCAATGGGGCCATTGACTTTGATGTTTCGGTCAATGGTGGCCAGATCCCGGCTTAACAGGACGATTTCACGGCTTTCACACATGCTTTCATAGAGTTTTTTCTTTCCTTTAAGCTGGTCCAGGTTTTCATAGATTCCATCAATGGAACCAAACTGGGAAATCAGTTTAATGGCGGTTTTGGGGCCCACGCCTTTTACCCCGGGAATATTGTCCGCCGTATCTCCGGCAAGTCCCAGCACATCAATGAATTGAATGGGGGTGATTCCCATATCCTCTTTTACCGTGGCCACATCCGTGGATTTCATAAACCCTTCATAGTTCGTCATAACCATTTTAGACTGTACCTGTGATACAGTATCTATGGCAACACCAACTATAATCAAAAGAGCTGTTCCACCAAAGTAAAACGGAAGGTTAAATTTGGAGATAAGGACTGT